>DATHAW010000620.1:0-8604 GCA_035296465.1 Spirosoma sp. | reverse complement strand
GTCTTCGTGCTCATGCCCATCATTGTGGGCGGGTTTGTGCGGTTTGGCCTGTATGCGCTACAGGGCGAGTATGACGACTGAGCGGGACCGCAACTGCACGGAGCGAGTAACTACGGAATCCCGGCAACTTTGATAGCTTTGTTTAGTTACCAATAGCCCGCGCAGGCGCTACTTTTGCGGTATGGTCTGCTCATTATCTTTTGCTCATTCATCATGCGTATCCGAACCTTTGACGAATACCAGGCCGCTTACAAGCTAAGTGTGGAAGACCCGGAGACCTTCTGGGCCGAAATTGCACAGGAGTTTCAGTGGCGCAAACCGTGGACTAAAACCCTGCAATGGAATTTTGAGGAGCCCAGCATCAAGTGGTTCGTTGGCGGTAAACTCAATATTACGGAAAACTGCCTCGACCGGCACCTAGCCGAGCGGGGCGATCAGCCTGCCATCATATGGGAACCCAACGACCCGACCGAAACCGGCGCCACGCTGACCTACCGGATGCTCCACGATCAGGTATGCCGGTTTGCTAATGTACTCAAACGCAACGGGGTCGTGAAGGGAGACCGCGTTTGTATCTATATGCCGATGGTGCCCGAACTGGCCATTGCCGTGCTGGCCTGCGCCCGCATCGGAGCGGTGCATTCGGTGGTGTTTGGTGGATTTTCGGCGCAGAGCATTGCCGATCGGATCAATGATGCGCAGTGCAAGGTCATCATTACGTCGGATGGGGCCTACCGGGGCAACAAGGAAATTGCCATGAAAAACACGGTCGACGATGCGCTGATTGGCTGCCCGAGTGTCGAACGGGTGATTGTGCTGACCCGCACGCGCACACCGGTGGCCATGCTCAAAGGCCGCGACGTGTGGTGGGAACAGGAGTTGAAGCTGGTCACGGCCAACTGCCCCGCCGAGGAGATGGACGCCGAAGATATGCTGTTCATTCTGTACACGTCCGGCTCAACGGGCAAACCGAAAGGCGTTGTGCATACCTGCGGGGGGTACATGGTTTACACGGCCTACACGTTCCAGAATGTTTTTCAGTATGAAACGGCCGGGGGCGCGTCTGCCCAAACGTTTTTCTGCACCGCCGACATCGGCTGGATTACCGGCCACAGCTACATCGTCTACGGACCGCTGGCCTGTGGCGCTACGTCGCTGCTTTTCGAGGGTGTGCCGACCTACCCCGATGCCGGGCGGTTCTGGGCTATTACCGATAAGCACAGGGTCAATATTCTGTACACGGCGCCAACGGCCATTCGGTCGTTGATGGGCTTTGGACAGGACTACCTGAAAGGCCACGACCTGAGCAGTTTGCAGGTGCTGGGGTCGGTGGGTGAGCCGATCAACGAGGAAGCCTGGCACTGGTACGACGACAACATTGGCCAGAATCGCTGCCCCATCGTCGATACGTGGTGGCAGACCGAAACCGGAGGCATCCTGATTTCACCCATTGCAGGCATTACCAAGACCAAACCTACCTATGCCACCCTTCCCCTGCCGGGCGTTCAGCCCATACTGGTGGACGAAAACGGCAATGAGATCGAAGGCAATGGCGTTAGTGGCAACTTGTGCCTGAAATTCCCGTGGCCCGGCATCCTGCGCACCACGTACGGCGACCATGAACGCTGCCGGCAAACGTATTTCGCCACCTATCCGGGACTGTACTTCACGGGCGACGGCTGCCTGCGCGACGAAGATGGCTATTACCGCATTACGGGCCGGGTAGACGACGTCTTAAACGTATCAGGGCACCGCATCGGCACGGCCGAGGTAGAAAATGCCATCAACAGGCACACGGGCGTGGTGGAGAGCGCGGTCGTCGGCTACCCGCATGACATTAAAGGGCAGGGAATCTACGCGTACGTCATTACCGATCAGATGCCCGACAACCACGACGCCGACTTGACCAAGCGCGACATTCTGGCAACTGTCAGCCGCGTCATTGGGGCCATTGCCAAACCCGATAAGATTCAGTTCGTAACAGGCCTGCCCAAAACCCGCTCCGGCAAAATCATGCGCCGAATCCTGCGCAAAATCGCCGAAGGGGAAACGGGCAACCTCGGCGACACCTCTACCCTGCTCGACCCGGCTGTGGTTGACGAGATCAGGGCGGGAGCAATTTAATAGTCAGGTTTTTTATGTTTAGTGTCGAGTTACGCCGGATAGAGACGTCCGGCGTTTCTGTTTATCTTTCACCATCATTTCCTATTGTGACGCATGAAGAATCACCAAGGCTGTAATTGCCACATTATACCGCCGTTTATAATTGATGAACTCATAAAGGCAGGGGTTGACCTGTCAACTCAGGATAAGGCCCTCAGCCGAAAATTTCGGGAACGCCGTGCTCAACAGCTTGCTTTTCGGAGCAGCGAATCGGCGCTTGTAACGCCACCGACCAAAAAAGCAAATCGCTTAGTATATGACTCAAAAACGACGCAAAACCAGCGGTTTCTGCTCGTGCGTAAAGAGAGCGGAGCGGCTTCCGCCGACAGGGTGGTCAATACAGTTTACGAAAACGTCGGTTTGGTACGGAGTTACTATAAAACTACGTTCAACTACCTGTCGGTCGATAATCACGGCGCGGACCTGATTACGAATGTGCATTTTGGGAAAGCCTATGCCAACGCATTCTGGGATGGCGATGAAATGACCTTCGGCGATGGTGACGGTCAGTTATTCATTAACCTAGCCAATGCTTTAGACGTAACTGCCCATGAGCTTACCCACGGGGTTGTCCAGTATACGGCAGGCCTGAACTACCAGGGCCAGTCCGGGGCGCTCAACGAACATTTTGCCGACGTTTTTGCCTCCGCCATCAAACAAGTGGTTAAAAAGCAAACGGCCGCCACCGCCGACTGGCTCATTGGCGATGAGATTATGGGGCCTCAGCTTAAGGGGCAGGCCCTGCGCTCGATGAAGGCCCCCGGTACAGCCTATAACAATCAGTTGATGGGGAAAGACCCCCAACCAGCCCACATGGATACTATCTATAAAGGATCGGCTGATAACGGCGGGGTTCACATTAACAGCGGCATTCCGAATAAAGTGTTTTATCTGGTCGCAAAAGAAATTGGAACGGATAAAGCGGCTTTACTCTGGTTCGAAACGCTGAAAACGCTCAAGCCAACAACAAACTTTAAAAGTTTCAAAACGGCGCTGTTGAAACAGGCTAAAAAATTAGCCAAAGCGGGAAGCGTACCGGCTACGACCGAAAACGTAGCAAAACAATCGTTTCTGGTGGTTGGCTTATAAAGCAAAAAGCCGCGTCGGCAATCTGATCATGAAACTAGTTTATTCACGCGAAGGAGGCTTATTTCATCAGGTGTTGCAAACGGATGTGAACACGACCGAACTGCCATCGGATTTACAAAACGTAGCCGCTGCCATTTGGGCGGATCCAGCTTTATATACGCTTGGGGCCGTTAACCCCAATAGGCGGGACGGGTATCAATACCGGCTCGAATTACTGAAAGGCCGCCAGAAAGTCATTCTGACATTTGATGATCTCAGCATACCCGATGAAGTTCAGCCGTTGATTCATTTTTTGCAGCAACGTACCGGAAAGCCATGAAGAAAAATAGAGTGAGCATGCACTATATGAACCCGTAGCCTGCCGGTTGGCAAAAACGCCGGACGGTTCTGTCCGGCGTTTTGCATTGTCATAAAAAGCCAATTGTGTTATTGCCAATGCGCTATCCAGCACACTAGCAGACTCTTTTACTAAAGTTTAACAGGGTACACGCCCGAATCGTGGAGTTGTTTGAGCGAGGCCTGAACGGTTGGTTTATCGTCGGGATACGTGACCCCGAACCACGCCGATTTACTTCGGAATACCTGGCAATGGCCCGTGTCGGTTTGAATCAGGTTCATCATCACAGTAGGTATATAAAATTCTGCTTTGGGTGAATCGATATTGGCAGTGGCGTAGCTCTCAAACTGGTGTTGCAGCAGGGGAAACACGCTGGGTTTGAAGCCCCAGAAGTTCATCGAAACGGGTGTGTCGGGGGGCAGGGGAGTCAACCCCTCGCCTTCTTCAAACACAATTTTCTGCTCCGTTGACCCTCCCTCCTGCACGTAAATTTTAGTCCGCTCAACCACCGACATCAGGCGCCCGTCGGCATCAACGGCGCATACGCCCCGCGACACGGAGCCATTCTCCGACAGCGTGTTTTTGACTTCATAACCCACCATGGCGTGGAGGTTGTTGTTGGTGTCGGTGCGCAAAAAGTCGCCAATAAGCTGGAACGATTCCAGCCCGTAAAAATCGTCGGCGTTGATAACGGCAAAGGGCGTTTGCGTATGGTCTTTGGCACACAGCATGGCATGGCCCGTTCCCCACGGTTTCACGCGCTTCACCTCGCCCAACTCAGCAGGCACGAAGGAATCAAGGGCCTGAATGGCATAATCGACTTCGATTTTTCCGGTCAGTTTCTGGCCGAAGACCTCCTCAAAATCGTCGCGCAGTTCCTCGCGGATAATGAAAACGACCTTGCCGAATCCGGCCCGGATAGCGTCGAATAAAGAATAATCGATGATGGTTTCGCCATGTGGCCCGAACTGGTCGAGTTGCTTGACCCCCCCGTAGCGGCTACCCATACCGGCGGCCAGAATCAAAAGTGTTGGTTGCATTTGATTAGTTATACATGAATGAAACAGGCCCAGCCATTGCTAATGCCCAGTCGCCAAAAGTAAGAAAAAGTTGTTACGGGCATGGATAAAACAGCGTAAGGGTTTGGCTATAGAGGCAGTTTTCCCATTTCTATCCTCCGCTTTCTGAGCCACCCAGTTACGGAAATCTCAACCTTATCAGGTAGTAACAGTTTTGCCTGAGCCATTTAATCAGGTTTAGATAAAAATTAATCTAACCAAAATACAATCAGAATAGTTGTATCGTTAAATTTGTGTAACAATAGTTGTCAAAACAACCACTACACTAAATCAACAAAAAGCCCGACACGCCTGGCTTAGCGGTTATATAAGGGGGGTGTTTGCGCGCATCGAGTTACTCCGGTTCGTGACTCGACCCTATCTAGAGTACATCCTCTATAAGCCGGGCGTAGTCGGCACCACTAGTATGCCATTCTATCACACACTCGGTCAGATTCCAGCCAAGCGACACACGCAGTTTGCCAAGGCTGAAGGCAAGGGCCAACCGGGGTCGCTGTATTACGAGCAGTTGTTCGGTACGGTTGGCTTCGATGGCATGTCGTCACTGCTGTATCACGTTCATCGCCCAACCATGGTGCGCGAAGTGCTGGAAAGTGTGGACCTGACGCCGAAACTGGCCGTCGAAAAAAACATGCTGGCCCGGAAACTGATTGGCTTCAACGCAGCGCCGACGGCACCTGATTCGACTGGGCAGACAAACGGTAATGACTTTATCAACAGCCGTATTCCCCTACTGATCAACAATGACCTGATTTTTGGGCTGGCGGCTCCCAAAATGCATAGTTCTCAGACGAATGGCGTCCATCAGTCGCCCGCTACGTATTTCTATAAGAACGCGGACTCCGACGAACTCTTGTTTGTGCATCGCGGGTCGGGCAAACTTCGGACGCTGCTTGGTACCATACCCTTCGGCTATGGCGATTACCTGGTTATTCCGCGCGGGATGATTTACCAGATCGAATTCGACCAGAACGACGAATCGGAACAGCCGCGTCTGCTCTACGTCGAATCTCGTTCGCCCATTTATACACCCAAGCGCTACCGGAACCACTTTGGGCAACTGCTCGAACACGCGCCCTTCTGCGAACGTGACATCCGGCGTCCGCAGGATCTGGAAACGCATGACGAGATGGGCGACTTTATTATCAAAATCAAAAAGCAGGGTTCGTTGCATTCGCTCGTCTATGCCAGTCACCCGTTCGACGTAGTAGGCTGGGATGGTTATAATTATCCCTACGCGTTCAACATCCAGAACTTCGAGCCCATTACGGGACGGGTGCATCAGCCGCCAACGGTACACCAGACGTTCCAGACCGATACGTTCGTCGTTTGTTCGTTTGTGCCGCGCCTGTACGACTACCATCCGCTGTCGATTCCGGCTCCGTACAACCACTCGAACATCGACTCCGACGAGGTCATCTATTACGTCGATGGTGATTTTATGTCGCGCAACGACATTGCACCCGGTCATATCACACTGCACCCGGGCGGCATTCCGCATGGCCCCGCCCCCGGTGCGATGGAGCGGAGTATTGGCAAGAAAGAAACTGTTGAATATGCCGTCATGGTCGATACGTTCCGGCCGCTGATGCTGACCGAGCAGGCTATGATGATTGATGATGGAACGTATTATAAATCATGGTTAGCGTAATGACAGGCAGTAAGGCCCGGAAAAGTTAGTATGCGCCTATTAACCTTTCCGGTTTAGTCTGAACAAACACACAAAATGGACACCTTCATTAACAAACAGCTATGAATACGCTCGAATTAGAACATCCAGTTGCGTCGGCACCCGTCGATTTCCTGCCCCTCAACGGCACCGACTATGTTGAACTGTACGTGGGCAATGCCCGGCAGTCGGCCCATTATTTTCAGACAGCTTTCGGGTTTCAGCCGCTGGCCCACGCGGGTCTGTCAACGGGCATACGTGACCGCGAATCCTACGTGCTGCAGCAGGGCAAAATCAGGCTCGTGCTGACCTCACCCCTGCATGGCAATACCGAGATTGGGCGGCATATCGACCAGCACGGCGATGGGGTTCGGGTGGTGGCACTCTGGGTCGACGATGCCAGGCAGGCCTTTGACGAGACAGTGAGCCGGGGAGCCAAACCGTTTCTGGAACCAACCCGCGAGCAGGACGCAACCGGCTACGTAGTGCGGTCGGGCATTCATGCCTACGGCGATACGGTACATGTGTTCGTAGAGCGTAATGACTATGCTGGTTTGTTTTTGCCCGGCTACGAGGCCTGGAACCCAACGTACCGACCGGCCGATGCGGGGCTGAAATATGTCGATCATATGGTAGGCAATGTGGGCTGGAACGAGATGAACACCTGGATGCAGTTCTACGCCGACGTAATGGGCTTTCAACAACTGGTTTCCTTCGACGATAAAGACATCTCGACCGATTACACAGCCCTGATGAGCAAAGTGATGAGCAACGGCAACGGCCGCGTGAAATTTCCGATCAACGAACCTGCTGAGGGTAAAAAGAAGTCCCAGATTGAGGAATACCTGGATTTTTACGGAGGACCGGGCATTCAGCACATTGCCGTAGCGACCGATAACATTGTGGAAACAGTAATGACTCTGCGCGACCGGGGCGTTGAATTTCTGACTGTACCAGACGCCTACTACGATACGTTACAAAGCCGCGTTGGACCTATTGACGAAGAGATTGCAACGCTGCGGCCATTGGGCGTCCTGGTAGACCGCGACGACGAAGGCTATCTGCTCCAGATTTTCACAAAACCCGTTTGCCCGCGGCCTACGCTGTTTTTCGAGATTATTCAGCGCAAAGGAGCCAAATCCTTTGGTAAAGGTAATTTCAAAGCCCTGTTCGAAGCCATTGAGCGCGAACAGGCATTACGGGGAACGTTATAAAAATAGCGAAAGAGCGAATGAGTGAAAGAGCGGGCCTGCCAGGTGATGCGTCTGCTTTCCGCTCTATCACTCATTCGCTCTTTCGCTCATTCATTATGAACCAAGACTATCAAAAATATACCGCTGAGGATCAGGCCGTCTGGAAACTACTATTCGAGCGACAGATGGCACAACTGCCAGGCCGGGCTAGTCAGGCCTACATGGATGGAATTGTGGCAACGGGTTTTCCAAACTCCAAAATTCCCAATTTTGAGCGGGACCTGAATCCGCGCTTGCTGCCCTTAACGGGTTGGCGCGTGGTAGCCGTGCCAGGACTGATTGGTAACCGTGAATTCTTCGAACTCATGGCCGACCGGCAGTTTCCGGCTACAACCTGGCTGCGTACCCGCGACCAGTTGGACTATCTGCCCGAACCGGACATGTTTCATGATACGTTCGGCCACGTACCCGTGCTGACCAACCAGCCATTCTGCAATTTTCTGGAAGCGCTGAGCCGGATTGCGCTACGGTTTGTGGATCATGAAGAGGCCATTGAGATGATTGCGCGGCTATACTGGTACACGGTTGAATTCGGACTAATCCGGGAGTCGGAAGGTCCGGACTGCGGGCAACTTCGCATCTACGGCGGGGGCATACTATCGTCACCGGGCGAAACGATATACAGTCTGGAAAGCGACGTACCGGAACGGATTCCCTACAACGTAGCAACGCTGCTTCAGACACCCTACGAAATCGATCATTTTCAAACCCGGTATTTTGTCATCAACTCCTATACCCAGCTCTACAAATCCATACCGGAGATTGAAGCAACGCTGGAAGAGCTGTTGGCAGTGACTGGTTAACAGCGATCAGTCAGCGGGAATTAAGCGAAAACAGACATATTTGTAACGGTGACTTAGCCAACTCTGGGTTGCTGGCTCTTCACTGCTCTCTAACAATGACTCATCCTTCCGATACGCGTGCCTACTTTTTTAAGATTGACACCACAATCAAAAAAATTCGGAATGCGCTCCAGAAACAGTTTACCGACGCGGGGTTCGAGCTGACTGTTGA
>DATHAW010000619.1:0-3790 GCA_035296465.1 Spirosoma sp. | reverse complement strand
AGTAACTCGGGAGGGTCCTGTAGATCTCCATCAATGATGAATAAGGCTTCCGAGCCCACGGCCGCAGCCATGCCGGCCGTCAACGCAATTTGGTGACCGTAATTTCTGGACAGAAACACGCAGTGGTAGCGACCATCGGTAAGCGCCAGTTGCTGCATCAGCGCGGCCGTATTATCACGACTCCCATCGTCGATCAGGACTACCTCAATGGTGAGGGGCGACGCATCCATGACGGCGTTTAACCGGCTTACCAGGTGCGGAAGCGACTCCGTTTCGTTATATAGTGGGGCAACAATTGAAATCTGCGGTTGTGGCAAAGCAGTAATAAACGGACGGTTAGCAGCGGGCAAAAGTACGCTTTTTGTTTTTGGGTGGCAACGGATACCTTTTTCTTACCGAATCGTTATTTTTTGGTTGCTGAAGCGAACCGGCGGAGTCTGACCTGCGCTGCCGCTAGCCGATGGCGTCAGCACACCTACATGGTACGTACCGGGTGCCAGCATCATGCTGATAACCTCAACCCATAGTGTTCTGACGGGACGACCCAAATAAAACGTACTGGTTCTAAAGCCCGATTCCGAAGGAAACAGGTAGGTGCGCTGGTCAGACTGAACCACCACGGCCGCCTGGCTTACGGGTTCCGGCAGGGCATTAAAATCCGTTTGCACAATGTAATGATACCCGCCCGCACCACTGCGCATTTGCAGTTCCAGCTTTGGGTCAACCGCAATTGGAGCGGAGGGCTTAAGCAACGATTCGTACGGAGTGAAGTACCCCTCTGGGTAGTGATAAATCCCCCGCCTGACGGTCTCCTGCATCACACGACGTACGTTATCCGCAAACGCTGACCCCCAGTAGGGACCCAGGCCAATATCATTGTGCTTCTGGTTGAAGGCGTACGTCAGGAGTGTTTGTTTCCGGAGGGCGATCTGTGGCCAGTGCAGTCCATAGGAAACCAGCCAGACAACCACCCCGGCCGCCAATCCAGTCCGTACCCATCGCCTGAGGGTCAGTCGCGGCCTGAGTTCGCTCACACCGTTGAGATACACCAGCGATGTCAGCAGGGCCGGGTAGATCATGTAATTGCTTACCAGCATGACGCCATAGCCAAAGCGGGGCCGCAGAAAGGCAACAATGGCTGCGTTAATGAACAGGAAAGCGTAACACCCCGTAAAAAAAAAGCGACGACGCTGCTGGGCCGCGTCGGCCAATCGGTGTCCTGAAAATAGCAGCCCGTTCATCCGCCATAAAAACCAGATCACTGTCGGCACCAGCACTACCCCGAACAGTGTTGGCAGAATACTACGTAAAACAATGTCATGTACTGGCACAAAGTCGAACAAAGCCCCAATGAATGTGAAAAACGCCCCAAATACAATGTGCGGTGATTCCAGAAAGAAGGAAACGCTGCTCTCATTACCTTGTGAATTAGGAAAATCGTGGAAGTAGAAAATAATCGTGGCTATACCTATACCGACCCACAGACCCAGCCTGCGCCAGTGACGCGCCAGGGCCAAAACAACTGCCCCGGCAATCCAGCCAAACAGGCCGTTGCTCATAGAAAGAGACGCCAGGATTTGCAGCGCTATGGCCCCACCGAACCGGTACCGCCCGCTACCCGACAGGAGGTAAATGGCTAACAAGGTCAGAAAAACAACAACTTCGTGTTGCAAACCTGTCAGAGCCCATAGGCTGGTGAGGTAATACTGGGGTTGCCAGAAAATGAAACAGACCGGTGCAAAGACCAGCAATGGCAAGCGGGTTAGGCGAAATACGCGGTAGAGCAAGGCAAACGAACCAAACAGAAAGCCGAAGGCCACCAATATGAGCCACCGAAAATTGACCTCGCCCGTCAGTTCATTCATCAGAACAGTAATGAGTTTGGCGCTCAAAATACGGTGTTCGTTGTTGGGCCGCAGCAGCCAGTTTACCTTCCCGGCCAGCGTAGTAGCGTCAGTGTAGCCCAGGATAAAACTGAGAAACGCATCCATATCGTCTACCCACGGCACGTTCACAGCGTATGTAAACACCAAAACCACGTAGCAGACAATTGGGACGCCAACGAGCGCCGGTGCCAGACGTCGCATCCATATGTCGGCAGCAGTTTTGGTAGACAAAACAGCAGTAGTAGGCATAAGTTGATTTAATCTACGTTTGTTGGCGTACACCAGCCGGGTAGACAGCACACTTCAAGCGATAAAGCAGTGAACAGCTAAACAGGCTAAATTCTACATGCAATTACCTAGCCAGCGTCACGGTACGTTTGATGAATTCGGTAAAGTTCGAACCACATCTTAAATATGTAAGTCGAACTGATACGCGAGTCACTCTGCTCAATCCACTGCCGAAGTGGCACTTCAGCCACGTGTTGAGGCATATTAGGGCGACCATGCTGCCGGATCAGCCGCGCCAGTAATTCCACATCGAACAGCCACGGGCTGATGAATGGTTCATCAAATAAACCAGGTACCACTCCGCGCCTAAGCATTTTGGCCCCGCACTGGGTGTCGTAAACGGGCAGTTTGAGAATATTGCTGATGAAGGTTGCAATTACACGCCCAACGTAGTGACGGAACGGGTCACGGCGGATATCGACCCCCAGATACTTAATGCGCGACCCCATCACAAGCTCAAGTGAGGGATGCTGGTCAAGCATCGTCTGCAAATCCCCAATGGCATCGAGGGGCGTAGCCAGGTCGGCGTCCAGATAACCCAGGTAGTCAACGGGTTGGTCGGCACAGTGAAGCATCCCTGCACGCACCGCTCCTGCCTTGCCCACATTCTGAGCTAAGTTCAATACTTCAATTTGCGCCGGTAACTGCTGGTGCAGGCTCTCCAGCACAGCGCGGGTGTTGTCGCGGCTCCCGTCGTTCACAAAGCACACGCGTACCATCTCAACCCGGTGTAGATACGTCATGAACACATCGGTGGGTAGTCGGGTAGCTTCATTAAAACAAGGGATAATCATGCAAACTGACGACATGCGGGCATTAGCGTTTAGCGGAGAGAGTCACCGTATGTACGCTAACCGTTTTGGATACGGTTGCCGTAGATAAAGTAGAGTCGAGAATAATGGCTTTGTGACCGTAATATCCCGACTGGCAGCGGTTCCACCAGTGCGTACGCTCGGGGCGGATATCCTCAACAAACAGGCTCGGCGGATACACGCTGATAGGGGCGAGCCGTAGCGTATCGGCGGGTAACTGAAGCAGCCGGTGGCGTTCGCCCATTTCCCGGTTATAGGTTGCGGCATGCCCTCTCAGCAAATCAGTATAAACTTGTCTTAACGAAGTGCTAAATACAATGCTGGCTATTAGCCACACGTTCGTCAGCACCAGCATAGGCAGCGACGGACGCCCTACCGGCATTACCATTGAAGCAGCCGGGTACGTACGGCGTTCCGCACGACCAGCCCATACGGTGAGCACAAAAAACCACCCCAGCGCGAAGAAAACGAATAGCACGTTCATAGTACGGGCAAAGGGTGGCAGACCAATGCCGTAGTATGACGGAAAGATGGTGGCCGCCAGCAGCCCAATATACACTACCGTGAGCAGTTCGGCGGGAAGATTAAACAGAGGGGAGTTGGGGCTTCCGGGTCTCGCAATGCGCCGGGCCATTGGCCAGAATAGCACCGATAAGGGCAGAATGGGCGTTTTGATGAGCCACCCCCCTACCGACCGCGCCAGCCACCCAAACGACGCCACCAGCGACTTAAGTAACTCGCCACTGTGTGGATTGCCACCCATACGAACAGCATTGCCCGGTGCCCGAAACAGCAGCCAGGCTG
>DATHAW010000618.1:0-5137 GCA_035296465.1 Spirosoma sp. | reverse complement strand
TAATAATGCCCGGCAATTTCCTGCTCCAACAGCGACTTGATTTCTGACTTGAACGTATTGATATCAACATCCTTACTGTGAGACACCTTGGTTTTCAGCGCCTTTAACTGATCCTGAATGAGATCGAAATATTTTTCTTTCTTAGCCGATGCTTCGAGTGTGCCCAGGTCTTTTTCAACCTGTGTCGTGTAGTCGTATTCCTTTTCGTTCGCCCATTTGGCAAATTCGGCGTATTCGGCGTCTGTCAGACGGAATTCACGGGCCGGCTTGATGCTGGGATGCTCCTGACGATACCTGACGGCATAGTCGAAAATCAACCCTTTGTTAGTCAGGCTCAGCGCGATAGGGGTGGGCGTGGGCGCTTCCAGAACGACGTCGGGCAGGACACCCCCACCATCATACACAACCCGTCCGGCTTTGGTTTTGAAGGCCGTTTTGAGTGAATCGGCAATCTTACCGACGCTCCCATCGGGGTTGCGGTGGCTGTAGTCAATGGCCTGAATGCACCGTCCGCTGGGGATGTAGTATTTGGCCGTGGTGATTTTTAGTTTGGTATTGAACGACAGCTCGCGGGTGGTTTGCACCAGCCCCTTGCCGTAGGTTCGCTGTCCAATCAGCACGCCCCGGTCATAGTCCTGAATGACCCCGGACACGATTTCGGCTGCCGAGGCACTACGGCTATTGGTGATGACAATGATCGGAATCTCCAGGTCAAGCGGTGGGTTCAGGGCGGTGTAGGTTTTATTCCATTCGGTCACTTTGCCCTTTGTCGTCACTACCTCCGAATCCTTTGGAATGAACGTATTGCAGATATCGATTGCCATATTGAGCAGCCCGCCGGGGTTTTCGCGAACGTCGAGCACGAGTTTTTTCATGCCCTTTCCTTTCAGCTCCTGAAAGGCCGTTCGAACCTCGCGCGAAGCCGTTCCCGTGAAATCCTTGAGGTCGATATAGCCGACTTCATCCGAGATCATGCCGTAGTAGGGTACGTTCGTCATCTTAACCACATCGCGCACAACGCTCAGATCGACGGGGTCTTTCTGGCCGTATCGTTTCACGGTCAGTTTTACCGCGGTGTTGTTCTGGCCTTTCAGCAATTTTCCCGTATCAGTTTGTCCGCCGTCGCGGTCTTTGCGGAATTTCAAGTCGATACCGTCTATTTTCAGAATTTCATCGCCAATGCGCAGGCCCGACTTCTCGGCCGGTGTGCCTTCATAAATCATCAGCACGATGTTCTTGTCCTGCCGATGCCCAATGAGTGCCCCAATGCCGTTGTAGCGCCCGGTGGTCATGGTCATGTAATCCTCGATCTCATCCTCGGCGTAGAAGTTTGTGTACGGGTCGAGGGCTTTCAGCATGCCGTCGATGCTGGTTTTGACCATCCGGTTTGGATTAATCTCATCGACGTAATACAGGTTCAGTTCCTTGAACAGCGATGCGTAGATGTCGAGGTTACGGGCTATCTCGAAAAAACGGTCATCGTTTTTGAACGAGAAAAAACCGATGCTGCCTGCCACAAGGGCCGACGAAGCGAGGAGCGTAAGGCGTTTGGAAAGGCGCATGGTTGATGGACGTAGTGCCGAATCTCCAGATACGGCTGTATTATCTCTATTTCAGGGCCAAATCTGGAGATTCGGCATTCAAAATTTCTTCAACGCTAATTTCATACCTTTTTCTATCTCTTCAAACGAAATTATCTGTTTAGCCGTATACAGAAACGCAATGTAGGCCGGGCCGGATTGACTGGTTCCAATAGTATTGGGGGCCAGGCTCATTTTATTGAGTCGGTAGGCTTCGCGAACCCGCCGGCGAACGAGGTTGCGGTCGACGGCGCGTTTGAAGGTGCGCTTGGGTACGGTGATAACGATGGCGGGCCAACTGGAGGGGCGTTCGGGGTCGTGTGGGAGGTAAAGCACCCGAAACGGAAAAAGGTAGAACGTCTGGACCATACCTGGCTGACCCGACGCACTACCTTTTTTAAATAACTCACCCAGCACTTTTTTGCTGCAAAGCCGCTCCGATTTGGTAAAGGTTTGCCGCATTAGCTGGGTAGCTGGTAAATGATACTAATCAAGCAGCAGCCTCACGTAGTCAACTTCACCGCAACTACCCGCTACCTACTTTACTGCCACTTGCCAACGAATTACAATTTAAACCGTTCGCCCTTCTTCTCGTCCGAGACGGTTAGTTTGTGGCGGCCTTTGGCACGACGGCGGGCCAGCACCTGGCGACCATTGGCCGTAGACATCCGCTCGCGGAAGCCATGCTTATTTTTCCGCTTCCGGTTCGATGGTTGATACGTTCTTTTCATGCTATATGTGTGCTGAAACCCTTGTTTTCAAATGAGTTCGCAAAGATAGCTGAATGGACTTAGTTTACCAAGCCTCTATTCAAGAATTGAGGTCTCTGAGGGCCAACGGTTCGCTAAGAAATAAGGGGGTACCCAAACGATACCCGGTTGGCTTTGTTACATTGGTACGTACTCCTCTCACTTTTCTGATTACTCATGCAGTATCGCCTGTCTGCCGACCGTAATGACGGACCACGTAGTAATGGACCGCTCACTTCTTCTCATTACATTGCTGTTGAAGCCCGGCTGACCAATGTCGTTACGTCCTCCGTTGAACTTCAGCTGCCCGCCTGGCGGCCCGGCCGCTATGAACTCCAGCAGTTTGCCAAGAATATTCAGCGATTCGCCATTGTCGACGGGGCAGGACAACCGCTGCCATTCCGGAAAATCACGAAAGACCGCTGGCTGGTGCATACCCATGGCGCATCGGAACTAACCGTTCTCTATAACTACTACGCCCTGCTGCCGACGCCCAATCAGCTGAACGCGGGCAGCAGTTTTGTGAGCGATACACTGCTGTATGTCAATCCAGTAAATCTGTGTGTGTATGCTGAGGGACGCCTGCACGAACCATGTACGCTCGAACTGGATATTCCCGACGGCTGGGTGGTGGCCTGCGGCCTGCAGCAGGCAGGTGAAAAAACGCTCCGGGCCGCCGACTTTTACGAACTGGCCGACTGCCCGCTGGTGGCCGCGCCTGTCATGCAGCACGTTCAGTATGAGTTGCAGAATACCCAGTTTCACGTCTGGATTCAGGGTGGTCGGCGTACTGATGGTGAACCAACCTTCGATGCTGATCGAATCGTGCGGGACTTCAGTCTTTTTTCGGAGAAGCAGATAGCGCTGTATGGCGAGTTTCCCGAACGTGACTACCACTTTCTAACCCTGATCTTGCCCGTGGCCCACTACCACGGTGTTGAGCACCGCAACTCGACTGTGCTGGTGCTGGGGCCGAACGACGAAGGCGAAGGGCTGTATCAGGATTTGCTGGGCGTGGCGTCGCACGAATTGTTCCATGCCTGGAACATCATTCGTATTCGGCCGGTTGAATTGCTGCCCTACGATTTCACCAAAGAAAATTACTTTGAAACCTGCTTTGTTGCCGAGGGCGTTACTACGTACTATGGCGACTTGATCCTGTGTCAGTCGGGGGTATTTGATGAAACTGCGTATCTGAAAGAGTTACAGGTGCTGTTCAAACGTCATTTCGAAAACAACGGTCGGGCGGCCCAGTCGTTAACGGAGTCATCATGGGATTTGTGGCTGGATGGTTACGAGAAAGGCGTTCCTGACCGTAAGGTGTCCGTGTACCATAAGGGAGCCGTGGTTGCCCTGATACTCGACCTGCACATCCGCCGGCTGACCAATCATGCACGTTCGTTAGACGACGTCATGCGCACCATGTGGGAACGTTTTGGCAAGCCCTTTGTTGGCTACACCCTGGCCGACTACCGCGCCGTATCGGAGGCTGTTGCGGGCGAGTCGCTGGCGTGGTACTACGATCTAGGCATTTTTGGTAACCAGCCCCTTGAGTCTAAACTGAATGAGTACCTGGCCTGGGTTGGCCTGCAAATCGTTTATGAGGAACCGACGTTTGACCAGCCCGGTGGCATCCGGCTGTTGGAACTGGATGACGAAGCAGGCTGGCGGGAACGGGCAAAGTGGCTGGGCAGTACTCCGATTACAAGTCCATTTCAGAAACTAATTTTCGACAAGACCGTGGAAAAAACGTAGTAAAGAAATAAGGGCCACAACCAACAACCACTGCCTCCACTTACCACTTAACCTCACGTCACCCATTATGAAACAACCTTTTTTGCTGCTATGCTGGCTGGTCAGCCTGTCTGGAACTACCCCCGCACAACCTACACCCCCAAAACGGTGGATGCTGGGACCGTTTGTGAAGCAGAACGCGGTTAACCCGATTTTATCCGCTAACGGTAATACAACGTTTGACTGTCCCGTACGCCACGAAACGGTGCGGTGGGAAGAGAAGGACGTGTATAACCCGACGGCAGTGGTGCGTAACAACAAGGTGTATCTGCTGTATCGCGCCGAAGATACGGTCCGGCGGGTAGGCGGTACGTCACGGCTGGGGTTGGCCATCAGCCCGGATGGGCTACACTTCAAACGCATGCCAAAACCTGTGTTTTACCCAAACAACGACGCCATGAAAACGTACGAGTGGGAGGGAGGCTGCGAAGATCCGCGCGTGGTCGAGAGTCCCAACGGTGTGTATGTGATGACCTATACCGCCTACGATGGACAACTGGCGCGGCTGTGCGTGGCCACCTCGCGAAACCTGACGGACTGGCAAAAACAGGGACTGGCTTTTGGTGATTTCGCCAATGGCAAGTACCGCAACGCCTGGTCGAAGTCGGGCGCCATTGTCTGTAAACGGGTTGGTGATCGGATGGTGGCCCAGCGCATCAACGGTACGTACTGGATGTACTGGGGCGACAAACCCGACCTGCGGTTGGCTGTTTCGACCGACCTGCTGCACTGGACGCCTTTGGAGGATGAAACGGGTAAACTGATACCTGCCGCCGAGTCGCGCCGGGGTACGCACGACGTGCGGCTGATGGAGCCTGGTGCGTATGCTATGCTGACACCAGCCGGCATTCTGCTTATCTACAACGGCATGAATGATGCAAAAAATGGGGACCCCAATCTGCCCGATGGCGCTTATGCCGGTGGGCAACTGCTGTTCGATGGTAACAACCCGGCCCGGTTACTCGACCGCTCAGAAACGTATTTCATTCGGCCCGATCAGCCTTATGAAACGGT
>DATHAW010000617.1:0-1610 GCA_035296465.1 Spirosoma sp. | reverse complement strand
CTCGAACGGGGACACCACATTGCGGGCCGCATCAACATCGACAACGTCGCCGATCTAGAACAGATTCAGCCCGGTGACGTCGATGTAGTGATTGAGTTTAGTTCACCCGAGTCGGCTGTCCCTAATCTGACCTATTGCCTTGAACACGGCTGGCCAGTCGTGTGCGGCACCACGGGCTGGCTGGGCCACCGCGCTGACATCGAAGCCCTGTGCCAGGCGAAAAAAGGCGCTTTCTTTTACGCGTCTAACTACAGCATCGGCGTCAACCTGTTTTTTAAGCTAAACAAAACGCTGGCGCAGTTTATGCGGAATTACCCATCATATCGGGTGTCGATGACCGAAATTCACCACACCGAAAAGAAAGACGCACCCAGTGGCACGGCCATTACGCTGGCCGAAGGCGTACTGGAACACCTGCCCCATAAACGGCGCTGGACGGTTACGGAAGCAGGCGGAGAGCCGGTGGCTGCCGCCGATGACGCCATCGACATTGAATCATTGCGCGAAGGCACCGTGCCGGGTACGCACACCGTTCGCTACGACTCGGTCGTGGACCGGATCGAGATTTCGCACGTAGCGCATAGCCGGGAGGGATTTGCCCTGGGTGCCGTTATGGCCGCAGAGTGGCTCGCTGGCCGGGAGGGCGTATTTGGCATGGACGACTTGCTGAATTTTAACGTTGACTGATAAATCCGCCCGGCACCAGCGTAGCGGCCGAAGCGGATAAGCTATATTTGTGATTAAAAAGGCCTGACATTCATCTACCGGGGCCGGAGCGGTTTCGGTGCGGAACTGATTCATCTTCCATTATCCATCCTTGTTGACGTGACTGAAGTAAAAACCAGAGCCGACCTGAAACCGGCCAAAGCCCAAAAGTCGCCCCTCCGTGAGTGGTTCGACTCTGTACTATTCGCCGTCGTGGCCGCTACGCTCATTCGCTGGCTGTTTATGGAAGCGTTTACCATACCCACGCCATCGATGGAGAACAGCCTGATGGTGGGCGATTTCCTGTTCGTCAGCAAACTGCACTACGGTACCCGCACGCCCCGGACACCCCTGCAGGTGCCGCTGACACACCAGAAAATCTGGGGGACAAATATTCCATCCTACAGCACCGCCATTCAACTGCCGTCGTACCGGTTGCCGGGCTTTACGCACGTCAAAAATGGCGACGTAGTGGTTTTCAACGTACCGCCCAAGTACCTGAACGAAAACATAGACTACCCGGTCGACCTGAAAACCAACTACATTAAACGCTGCATTGGCATTCCGGGCGACAGACTGGAAGTGCGGCAGCGCGAGGTATTTATCAATGGGAAGGCGTTTCCAACTCCTCCCCGGTCGGAGCAGCGGTATTTCATCAAAACGACCGAAGTACTTGATGCCAGCTTCTTTCGTAAGTACGACATCGTCAATGACTACCGCGACCCCAGCCAGCCAACCGAAAACTGGAAACCACTGGAACAGTACAACGACTCGACTAAAACAAACGCTATGGTTGGCTACAGCGTCAACACTACGCCCGATGTCATTGCCAGATTCAAGGGTTTTGATTGGGTAAAGGGCATCGAGCCGATGGTAGACAAGCCCGGCGAAGCAGGCGCAGGCAT
>DATHAW010000616.1:0-3982 GCA_035296465.1 Spirosoma sp. | reverse complement strand
TTGCCTGGTACGCCATGAACTGGTGGCTACAAGATTTCGCCTATAAAACCAACATTGACTGGTGGGTATTTGCCTTGGCGGGTCTGCTGGCCGTTGGTATTGCCTTACTGACAGTCAGCTTCCGTAGTGTGAAAGCCGCCCTAATGAATCCTGTACAATCGTTACGTTCTGAATAACCCAGTGATCACGCAGCAACAGTTGAGCTTGCTTTGAGTGGTTTGACTCGACTATCCCAACTGAACGATTAAAAGCCATGTTAAAAAGCTATTTCACTACCGCCCTCCGCGCCCTGAAGCGCAACTGGAATTACACGGTCATCAACGTCGTTGGCTTAACCTTTGGCCTCGCCTGCTGTCTGTTATTATTCCTAGCCATTCGGTATGAACTGAGCTACGACTGGCACCATACAAACGCCGACCAGACGTATCGGCTCATTACGTACAACAGGAAGTCGGAAGGCGACGGACGAAATACGGGTATTCAAATGCCAGCTTTAGCGGCCCTCCGCAATGACTTTCCAGAATTAAGAGGCCGGGTAACGATGGCCTATGAGCTTTATGGAGCCCTGGTGCGCGTCATTGACCGTAAAGCCAATAAGTTTCAGGAGCAGGAAGGCGTCATTGCTTTTGTTGAGCCCGAATACTTTCGGCTGTTCGACTACGACTGGAAAAGCGGGAGCCCAAAAACAGCCGTCAGCAATCCAAATGCCGTGGTATTATCGGAGCGAATGGCCCAAAAATACTTCGGCACAATCAATGCAGTTGGCAAAAAAATTCGGCTTGAAAACAAAATGGATTTTGTCGTTACGGGGGTTGTGCAAAACCCGCCCGTTACGAGCAGCCTACCATTTGAGGTATTAGTTTCGTTCGCATCGCTCAAACAGTATGGGGGCGATATTGGGTGGAACGACTGGGGCTCCAACTACAGTGGTGCGCAGATTTATATGATGTTGCCCCCAACGGTGGCAGCCGCGCAGATGGAGAAGAAGTTCGTGCCTTTTGTCAATAAATACATGAAGCCCGAAGATGCCAAAGACTTTCAATTGGAACTGCAACGCCTGACGGACATTCACTCCGATACGCGCACCGGTAACTCAGCCAACCGCACGGTCAGCAAACAAATGATCTGGGCAATGGGGCTAATTGGGTTGTTTATTCTCATAACCGCTTGTGTCAACTTTATTAACCTGGCAACAGCGCAGGCTATCCGCCGAGCCAAAGAAGTGGGCGTCCGGAAAGTGCTGGGTAGTTCGCGAACCCAGTTGGTGCGGCAGTTTTTGGGCGAAACAGGACTGCTTACGGGACTGGCTGTTGTCTTGGCGTTTCTGGTGGCCTACCTGTCACTGCCCTACGTATCCCAATTGCTGGACATTAAAGTTGCGGGGCTTGTTTTGGCCGGTCCAGGGGTGATTGGATTCGTCGTTTTACTGGCCATTCTTACTACGGTGCTGGCAGGATTTTATCCAGCATTGGTGCTGTCGGGTTACCAGCCCGCACTGGCCCTTCGGGGTAAAATGCGAATAACAAGTGGTAGCCAGCTAACACTCCGCCGAGGCTTGATTGTATTTCAATTTGCCATTTCGCAAATGCTGATTATCGGTACCATCATTGCCTACAGCCAAATGGATTACTTCCGTTCGGCAGACCTCGGCTACAACAAAGATGCGGTGCTCACCATTTCCATTCCTGACCATAAACCAGAGCAGCTAGAGCCATTGCGGGCTAAGCTGGCTGGACTACCCAACGTAAAATCGCTAAGCTACAGCATTTCCATACCCTCGGCTAATGGCAACTGGTGGACAGGTTTCCGGTTTGACAATGCGGAAAAAGAAGCTGATTTCAGTGTTGTGATGCGCCCCGCCGATACCTCCTATCTGAGCACGTATGGATTAAAACTAGTGGCCGGACGGATGTACCAGCCCGCTGATACCATGCGTGAATTCGTGGTTAATGAATCATTTGTAAAACGCCTGGGCTTCCGAGATCCAAATCAGGTAATCGGTAAATACATGGCGCTGGGGGGTGGCAGTAAATCCATTAAGAAACCAATTGTGGGTGTCATTAAAGATTTTAACACATTCTCGCTGCACCAGAAAACGAACCCCTGTTTGCTCAGTTCCTTACCCAGTTCCTACCACACGCTTGGCATCAAATTATCTACACAACAGGGAGGCACCGCATCCATAAGCCGGCTGATCAGCGACGTTGAAACGGCCTGGAATGCCACCTTCCCCGATTTTGTCTTCAAATATGAGTTTCTGGATCAAACGCTGGACAATTTCTATAAGAGTGAAGAACGGATGTATTCGCTATTCCGGTTACTGGCGGGTATTGCCATTTTCATTGGTTGCCTGGGCCTGTATGGCGTAGTCGCTTTTATGGCTGAGTCGCGAACAAAAGAGGTGGGTATTCGAAAAGTGCTGGGAGCATCGACCTTGCATATCTTCGGCCTGTTCTCCATTGATTTCGTGAAGCTGGTTTTAATTGCGCTGGTCATTGCTTCGCCAATAGCAGCCTATATCATGACCAAATGGCTCGCTGACTTCCCCTACAAGATTGACATTGAATGGTGGATGTTTGCGCTAACGGGTGTGTTGGCGGTGGGAATTGCGCTGCTGACGGTGAGCTTTCAAAGCATAAAAGCCGCCCTAAAGAATCCGGTCAAATCACTACGTAGTGAGTAGGGACCAATCCCACGACTATTACGCCTACGTTACTATAAAGGCATTTACGACCTAACCAGAAGCTTCCCCGGGATTATTGATGCGGTAACTACTAGTACAACTATGCTACGAAACTATCTAAAAATTGCCCTTCGCAACATTTGGAGAAGCAAAGGCTATGCTGCAATCAATGTGCTTGGTCTGGCTACTGCATTCTGTATCTGCGTTTTTCTCCTGCTGACGGCGTATCTGCACTTGACGTATGACTCCTTTCACGAGAATGGCGACCGAATTTTTCAGACGTACTTTTTCTCGAACGAACCCGAAAAGCCGATCAAAACGGGGGGAATGCCTTTGCCCCTTACCCCGGCTCTAAAAGCCGACTATCCGGAACTGGAAGGTGTCACGCGCGTTATGGCGGGACGAAAAAGTCTGGTAGAAGTAAATGGTACGTATTACGATAAGTTGATCAATTTCACCGACCCGGATTTCCTGAACGTATTTTCATTTCCCCTCCTAGCTGGAAACCGTACTAATGCCCTTCGGGCGTTGAGCAGCATTGTCATCAGCGAAAACATGGCAAACGATGTTTTCGGCACCACAAATCCGGTGGGAAAACACCTTCGGGTTGGTAATGACGGCAATAAAAAAGATTATATCGTAACCGGCGTTGTGGCCGACGCACCCGACAATTCATCGGTGCGATACGATGCGCTGGTTCGGATCGAAAATGCACCAAACTACCAGCAGAGTAAAGACAAATGGGACGATCTCACCCACAACGTTTTCCTAAAACTACCAGCTCAGGTTAATCAGGCAGCTTTTGAGAGCCGCTTAAAACCGTTTGCCAACAAATATTTCCAAATCACAATTGAGGAACTTACGGAGAAAAAAGCCAGGCCCGATCAGGCTGGAGACCTGTTTGCAATTCGCTTGCAGAAGCTGTCGGATGTCCATTTTAACCGGGATTTAAGCGATAATAAAGGAACCCCCATTGCCGTGATCTACGTGCTGTTGGGCATGGCCTTTTTTATTCTGTCGATTGCCTCCATCAATTTCATTAACCTAAGCATTGCACGGTCATTTACCAGAGCACGGGAAGTGGGCGTCCGGAAGTCGATGGGGGCGCTTAAAAGCGGGTTATTCGTCCAGATCTGGGGCGAATCGGCCCTGATTTGTGGGGTGGGTTTTGGGGTCGGTTCAGTACTATCCTTCTTACTTATGCCCGTCTTTAATGCCCAGTTTGGGGCAAAACTCAAGCTGGCTACCGCGATTCAGCCGGGTTTTCTGGGTCTTAGTCTGGTTGTAATTGCGCTGGTT
>DATHAW010000615.1:0-8029 GCA_035296465.1 Spirosoma sp. | reverse complement strand
GATGGGGTACCCGTTTCATCGACTGGAGACGACATCTGCGATACTTTGTTAGCCGCTGCCCGCTTGCGTTCAGCTTCTTCGCGCTCTTTACGGCGTTTAGACTCCTGCAACGAGACAATCGTGTTGCCTTTTGCTTTTTTGAACTCAGCAAGATCCTGTGCTAACTGCTTTAGTTCAGGGTCTGACTTTAACCGCTGATCAAACCGTTCGCGCAACCGGCTTATGATCTTGTCGTCAAGGCCACGCGCCAATTCATAACGGGTTGAGTTGATCTGATCCCATGGCAAAGCGCTTGGTTGCGAACTTTCGCCGTATTCTTCGGCTGAGAAGGCTGACGGCAATTCAATATCCGGCGTTACCCCTCTGTGCTGGGTACTGCTGCCATTGATCCGGTAGAACTTCTGGATCGTCATTTTTACCTGTCCAACCTTCTCCGGCTCTTTAGGCAGCCACTGGTTCAGATCAATGAGCGTTTGCACCGTACCTTTACCAAATGTCTGCCCGCCAATGATGATACCACGCTTATAGTCCTGAATGGCAGCCGCAAAAATCTCTGATGCCGAGGCACTAAAGCGATTGACGAGCACAGCCATTGGCCCATCATAAAATACGTTGCCACCATCTTTGTCGGAATATACCTCGGTCTCACCCGTTGATTCTTTCACCTGCACCACAGGCCCCTTAGGTATAAAAAGGCCGGTTAAATCAATGGCTTCGGTCAGCGAACCACCCCCGTTGTCGCGTAGGTCGATCACGATACCGGCAACCTTTTGAGCCTTCAGTTCCTCCACAAACCGTTTTACGTCGCTCGTTGTGCTGCTGAAGCCTTCTTCGCGCCTGCGGGCACCCTCGAAGTCGCGGTAGAACATGGGAATGTTGATAACTCCAATTTTAAGCGGTTTGCCGTTATCACTAACTTCAATGACTTCCTTTTTGGCGCGTTGTTCCTCCAGCTTGATTTTCTCGCGTACTAATCGAATCTCCTTTGGAGGAGCGCCAGCCAGCGCGTTTGGCGAGATTACCTGTAAACGCACCACCGTACCTTTAGGGCCTTTTATGAGCTTTACAACCTCATCGACCTGCCAGTTCATGGTATTCACTATCGGGCCATTGTCGCCCTGGGCCACGCCCGCAATCTTGTCGTTTGTCTTAAGCAGATTGCTCTTAAAGGCTGGACCACCGGGTAAGACGTTCGTAATTCTAATGTAATCGCCATCTTCCTGCAACATTGCCCCAATACCCTCTAGCGACTGGCTCATCTCTTGGTTGAAGCGGTCAGCGTTGGTAGGCGACAAGTAGTTAGTATGTGGGTCAAGGGCTTCGGCAAATGAGTTCATATACAACTGAAACACATCGGCACTTTTAATGCGGTTGATAGCCTTATCAAGGTTCGTGTACCGTTGATTCATAGTGGCTACAACAGCGCTATCCTTCCGGTTGCCGAGTTTGAGCTCCAGCGCCTGATTTTTCAGAATTTTGCGCCACAAATCATTCTGCTCCTCTACCGTCTTAGGCCAGGTCGCTTTTTCGCGGTCAGTATTGAAACTTTCATCCGCCGTGAAGACAAAAGGCTTCTTTATTTCCTGCTTAATGAAGTCAGCCCGCTCCTGGTAACGTTTACGGAAAACGTTATACAAGCTATACGCTGCGGTCAGATCGCCATTGATTAACGCATCATCGATCTGGTAGCGGTACTTCTCAAACGCTGCAACATCAGACGCTAGCAGGTACGTTTTATTGTTGTCAACCTCTTTAAGGTAATTATCCCACACCACCGATGACAGCGAATCGTTCAACTGGACCTTCCGGTAGTGGTAGGTCGTCAGTAACTTGGCCACCAGCGTTTCCACTTTCTCCTGCGAGATTGACGGTTTCAGCTCGTCATTCGTTGTCTCTGTAGGCATTGAGCGAAGCACCAACCCGTTTCCGGGCGCACCACTCGACGGCGAATCCGGCTGAAAACTGAGCAGCAGCACGGGCACTAAGGTTATCAGATACTTTTTCATGTATGAAAAGAATATCGACTGTTAACGCGTGAAGGAGGAATAATAAGTCTCGAGGACAAGGCAACCTTCATCAATCAACCGTCATTATTTATAAAAAACCCAGTTACTTCTTTACAATATCCAGCAACTCAACGTCGAACATAAGTGTTGAGCCGGGTTTGATGTCTTGACCAGCGCCCCGATCACCATAGGCCAGTTCGGCCGGGATGTAGAGTTTCCATTTCGAGCCCACCGGCATCAGTTGCAGCGCTTCTGTCCAGCCTTTAATGACCTCACCGACACCAAACTCGGCTGGCGTACCCCGTTCTACCGAACTATCGAATACTTTTCCATCCAGGAGTCGACCGGTATAATGTACTTTAACCCGATCCGTGGCCGTTGGTTTAGCGCCTGTGCCTTCTTTTTCAATAGAATACTGTAAACCGCTGGCTGTGGTAGTTACTCCGGCTTTAGCTTTGTTTTCGGTAAGAAAAGCGTCTCCAACCTTTTTGTTTTCTGCCGACACCTTCAGCCCCTCAGCGTTTCTGATGGCAAACTGTTTCTGTTGGAAGGTGTTCATCACCTGCCCCGCCTGATCCATCGTTAACTGTGTCTTCTGGCCTTTCAGGGCATCGTCCATTCCCCGCATCAGCAGTGCGTTGTTGAGGTCGGTCATACCCTGCTGCTTAAGACTCTGTGCCATAAACAGGCCGATGCTGTAGCTTATTGAATCTTGTGATGTCATCACCGATCCTCCAGCCATTGGTTTGGCCGGCGCTTTGGCATTACCTGCTATAGGTTTTTTTGCAACGGGTTTTTTCGTTTGTGCGGTAGCGGAGCCACTGATAAAAACGGCCGAAACGATTCCGGCCAGCATCCATTGATTGAACTTCATGTGAACTAAAACAGGGATGTAAAAGGAATAAACTGATTTATTGATAAAACGTGATTTGGTAATAGAAAAGTTTGGTAAGCGGCACTTTTGATAAAACTTCGTCTGGTTAGATAGGCTTAAATATTGTTAAAACTAACAGGATCCGGCCAATTCACACATAGGGCCAATTTCAATTCGGTTAATTTTTTGAAATTATCTAATAGTAATTTTTTCAATAACCCTCAGATAATAGATCGTCAGGATCCGTATTGGAAAAATGGAACGTTTGGCCGCTAATTCAGGTGTTTATCTCATTTTTATCGAATTTTAGTCATACCTTTGCGGCCTAAAATCAATCGTTCAAATTCAACATATACATATGGAATCCGTAAGACCCGACGAGATCTCGGCCATCCTGCGTCAGCAGTTAGCAGGAACGCAATCCGAAGCTGAACTCGAAGAAGTCGGTACGGTGCTGCAAATCGGCGACGGCGTAGCGCGTATCTACGGCCTCTCGAAAGTGCAGGCCGGTGAGTTGCTGTCGTTCGACAATGGACTTCAGGCTATGGCGCTGAACCTTGAAGAAGACAACGTAGGCGCTGTGTTACTGGGCGACTATTCAGAAATCAAAGAAGGGGACACCGTTAAGCGGACCGATCAGATTGCCTATGTCAGCGTAGGCGACGGCATTCTTGGTCGCGTCGTTAACACGCTGGGCCTACCTATCGACGGTTTAGGCCCTATTCAGGGTGAACTTTTCTCGATGCCGCTGGAGCGCAAAGCGCCGGGCGTTATTTATCGTCAGCCCGTAACCGAGCCACTGCAAACAGGGATCAAATCCATCGACGCGATGATTCCTATTGGCCGGGGCCAGCGCGAGTTGATTATCGGAGACCGTCAGACGGGTAAAACTGCGGTGGCTATCGACACCATCATCAACCAGAAAGAATTTTTTGAAAAAGGTGAGCCGGTATTCTGTATCTACGTCGCCTGTGGTCAGAAAGCGTCGACAGTGAAGCAAGTGGAGCAAACCCTGCGCAAAGCCGGTGCTATGGACTATACGGTGATCGTGGCTGCCAATGCGTCTGATCCTTCGCCGATGCAGTTCTTCGCACCATTTACAGGAGCTGCCATCGGTGAGTACTTCCGCGATACGGGTCGTCCGGCCCTGGTCGTGTATGACGATTTATCGAAGCAGGCTGTCGCCTACCGTGAGGTATCGTTGCTGTTGCGTCGGCCACCGGGCCGCGAAGCCTATCCGGGCGATGTTTTCTACCTGCACAGTCGTCTGCTGGAGCGGGCTGCCAAGATCAACTCCAACGACGAGATCGCCAAAAACATGAATGACCTGCCACCGAGTTTGAAAGACCGGGTCAAAGGTGGTGGTTCGCTGACGGCTCTGCCACTTATCGAAACCCAGGCGGGCGACGTATCGGCTTATATTCCAACGAACGTAATCTCAATTACGGACGGCCAGATTTTCCTGGAGTCGAACTTGTTTAACGCGGGTATCCGGCCTGCCATCAACGTGGGTATATCGGTGTCGCGCGTAGGTGGTAATGCCCAGATCAAGTCGATGAAGAAAGTGGCTGGTACATTGAAACTCGATCAGGCGCAGTTCCGTGAACTCGAAGCGTTTGCTAAGTTTGGTTCTGATCTGGACGCATCGACCAAACTGACCATCGAGCGCGGTCGGCGCAATCAGGAGATTTTGAAGCAGCCGCAGTATTCGCCCGTAGCGGTGGAGCAGCAGGTAGCCATCATCTATGCATCGGTAAATGGGTTACTCGACAAAGTTCCCGTTAACAAAGTGAAAGCGTTTGAAAGCAACCTAGCCATGGTGCTGACAGCGCAACACCCAAACGTACTAAGCGAGTTGCGTGCGGGTAAGCTGACGGATGAAGTTACCACTACGCTTAAGAAAGTAGTTGCCGATTTGTCGGCTCAATACGCTTAAACATCAGGTCGTAAGTTAGGGGTTAGCAAACTGATTTACGGCCTGAGTTATTAACCATCACATGGCAAGTCTTAAAGAAGTACGCGCCCGCATTTCGTCGATCAACTCGACTCAGCAGATTACCAGAGCCATGAAAATGGTGGCGGCTGCCAAGTTGCGCCGGGCACAGGACAACATAACCCAGCTTCGACCCTACGCAAATAAGCTGAGCCAGATGCTGGGTACGGTGTCGGCTGGTGCCGAAAGCGCGTCGGAGAGCCCCTATAAGCAAACGAGGACTGTCGGCCGGGTGCTGATCATTGTCATTACGTCGGATCGGGGTTTGTGCGGAGCATTCAACACTAACGCGGTGAAAGCAGCTCTTGTCCTGATTGATGAGAAATATGCTGCTCAGGCCCGCTCGGGTAATGTCGAGATTATGGCCATTGGCAAAAAGGGTGCTGAAGCATTCCAACGCCGGGGCTTTGCCGTCAATACGGAACACGTTAACGCATTTGGTTCGCTGAGTTTCACGACCGTGAAAGCAGCGGCTGAAGAGGCCATGGCGGGTTTTGCATCAGGTCGCTACGACGTAGTTGAGATCGTGTACAATGAGTTTAAGAATGCGGCCATGCAGATGGTGCGGACCGAGCAGATGCTGCCCATTGTTGCGACTGGAAAGCCGGGTAGTGCAGTCGCTTCTATCAACTACACATTTGAGCCGTCGGAGGCCGAAATTATTAGGGAACTGATACCTAAAACGTTGAAAACACAGCTGTTCAAAGCTGTGCTGGATTCCAACGCATCGGAACACGGAGCCCGTATGACGGCCATGGACAAAGCCACCGAAAATGCCGGTGAGCTGCTCAAAGAGCTGCGACTGGTATATAACCGCACACGCCAGGCCGCTATTACGACCGAGATTCTCGAAATCGTGGGTGGTGCTGAAGCCCTGGCTAGCGCCTAATCAATTTATAGTTTAACATTCTGGAACCCACATCGTCACTGATGTGGGTTTTTTGCTGGCTATACAGACAATAATTAGTTAGTAGTGAGGAACTACGTACTGCCGATTGACAGACGAAAGATGACGCCCAGTTCCTATATTTGGGGAGCAATAAACCATTTCAATGAACGACTCAACCGTTGGCACGCTGCGCCAAAAAAAAAATCAGATACTCACCCTATGGATGCGCAATCAGCTGGCCGATGGTAGTCTGCGCGATGACCTGATGAGCAATGACGACCTTCGGGCGCAGTCTGTAGAACTTCTCGACTGCCTGTTCGACACACTCACCGACGATACGTTGACTATGCCCGATGCGCCGTCGCTCAGCCCCCTGATCGATCAGGTTACCAGTGTTTCGCTGTCGCGTGCCCGGCAGGGTTTCACTCCCCGCGAAACAGGCCTATACATATTTAGTTTAAAAGAAGCTCTGCTGGAAATGCTGCGGCACGAGCGTAAGGACGATCCAAACCTTTTACTGACCGAGACATTACGTATCAGCAAATTTATCGACAGCCTTGGTATCGTTACGTTTGAATCCTTCATTCAGGGACGTGAGGAGGTTATTATGCGTCAGACCGACGAGATGACGGAAATAGCTACGCCCGTTGTACAAATCTGGGATGGTATTCTGGCTATGCCTTTAATTGGTACCTTGGACAGCTCCCGGGCGCTGGTGGTTATGGAAAACCTCCTCCAGGAGATTGTCCGAACGGGGAGCGGTATTGCGATTCTGGATATTTCGGGTGTGCCAACGGTAGATTCGATGGTGGCGCAGCACCTCATTAAAACAGTTAATGCCACACGGCTGATGGGGGCTGAGTGTATTATTAGTGGTATCCGGGCCGAAATTGCACAGACCATTGTGCACTTAGGCATCGACCTGTCGCACGTGATTACCAAGGCAACAATGTCTAGTGCGCTGAAGCACGCCTTTGGATCACTGCGAATCGAAGTAAGTAAATCTAGTGACCGCTTAGTTTAAATCTATTACTGGATGGAACGGATACCAATATTAAAAATGGGCCAGTTTCTGCTGGTTACGATCCAGGTTGATTTGTATGACCGGCTGGCACTAGACCTAGAGGCCGATTTGATAGGTCAGATAACCCAAATGAATGCCCGGGGCGTCTTGATCGACATTTCTGCTGTTTCTATTGTAGATTCATTCATGGGCCGTATTCTAAGCAACATTGCTGGTATGGCTCGAATACTGGATGCCGTAACTGTTGTCGTTGGCATGCAGCCAGCCGTAGCCATTACACTGGTCGAACTGGGACTGTCCCTAACGGGGATACACACAGCCCTGAACGTAGAGAAAGGTCTTGACCTGTTACGAATCAAAACAGAAGCCGCACAGGCGGTCAGCACCAATGCCGGTCCCAGCAGCAATTGACGTAATAAGCAGTGAAGAACTCCCGATTCGCGAAGAAAGCCATGTGATTCAGCTCACGAGCCAGATTCGTCAGCAGGCGTCAGGAATTGGTATGAGTCTTCTTGATCAAACCAAACTCAGCACGGCGGCCAGTGAACTGGCCCGAAACATACTCGTGCATGGGGGCGGAGGAAAGGTGCAACTTGAATGCATTCGTAATACCCAAAAAACAGGCATCCGCTTACTTTTTACTGACCATGGCCCTGGCATTGCCAATATGGAACAGGCCATGCAATCTGGGTTCTCAACGGGGATGGGTATGGGCCTGGGGCTGCCTGGTGCCAAACAATTGGCAGATGAGTTTTACCTAACCAGTGTGGTAGGCGAGGGTACGACGGTGACCATACTTAAATGGGTTGATGACTAATTCGCTACACCGTTCCTATCCCGTTGTTGACCGGAGCTACGTATCCATTATAAAGCGTGATGTTCGGGCACTGGCCATTAGCCTGGGTTTCGCTGGCGTTCGGATGGGTGAAATGGATATTATTATTGCTGAACTAACATCCAATCTGGTTAAATACGCCAAGGCAGGTGAACTGCTCGTACGGGCCATCTCACATGCGACTAACGCTGGTATTGAATTTATAAGCGCTGACAACGGACTCGGCATGGTCGATACGTCCCAATTGATGATAGACGGCGTTTCTACCGGGGGGTCTCTGGGGCAGGGGTTAGGAGCTATTGGACGGCTTGCCGACTTGTTTCAATTGTATTCACTGCCCAGCCGGGTAACTATTGGTTTAGTGCGGCTATGGCTAAAACCGCCTGCAAAACCCCTTATTACGCCAAT
>DATHAW010000614.1:0-9406 GCA_035296465.1 Spirosoma sp. | reverse complement strand
GCGTTAACGGTGCCCCCAAACCATTCAAACGCATCATCGCCACTGTAGGATACCTGCACGTGGTCAATCTTTGTATCACTCCCAACGCCGTACAGGGTCAGCCCGTTCACCTCACTGTTAGCCGTAGCCGACAGGGCAATTCCGGGAAATTCAATCCGGACGTACTCAAGTGTGCCGGAGTTGTCGTTGGCAGTATTGCCCGTTCCGTATTGCCCCCGAATACCTCCCTCAAACAAGGTCGAACCGGGTCGGTTGGTCGGGGCACGACCAATCAGCACGATGCCGCCCCAGTCACCGTACGTACGCTGTCCCGGTGCCTTGCTGGAAGTGAAAACAATCGGTTGTGTTGCGGTCCCTTTGGCTTCTAATCGGGCCCCCTGCTCAACAATCAGCGTACCACCCCGGCTTTGTCCTTCCGGGTCTAAATCACGCGTGGCCCCTTTAATGATGGTACCCGGTTCGATAGTAAGCACTGCGCCGGTCGTTACGTAAACAAATCCCCGAATCAGGTATACGTTGTTCCTGGTCCAGGTGGTGTTGGCAGAGACCGATCCAGTAACGGTAATAACGGGCTTGGCGCCTAATGTGAAGGGAATGCTGGCGGATTGACCACCAGACGTGACGGTGATGGGCGTACCAGCGCCAGCCGGGACGGTAACCACCAATTGTGTCGACGTAGCGGATGCTACCGTAGCGGGCACAGTACCAAAGGTGACTGAGTTGCTGGCGGGGGTCGAGTTGAAGTTTGCCCCCGTAATCACAACGGTGGATCCCGCCGGCGCGGTGGTGGGGGATACACTAGTGATGCTCAGCACGGGTGCGGGTTGGTCATCATTCTTACAGGCGCTAATTGCGCCAATGAGACCAAATAAGAGAAGAAGGCCGTAGGGCCAGTTTTTCACAAGTTGCATACAAAATTGATTGGGATGGTAATAATCTGATTTTCTGCGGTTGACTTAGGGAATAATGATGCGCCGACCAAAGGTATAAACCCCGGTAATGGTGACGTACTGACCGCGTTTGAACTTGCGGATATCCTGGTCAGCACCGGCCGTTTGTGAGGTTACGTCCTTTCCAATCTTACCGTCGCGGTTGAAATCCTGTGAAAACCGGACGTACTGATTCAACAGATCCTGAATGCCCAGGCGAACCTCAAACTGCTTGGCCAGGGTCTTGCTGATGTTGAAGTCAACAACGTGACGGGGCATTTCATAGATGGTCGGGTTGTCTACGTTCCCCACCGCAAAGATTCGTGGCCCCGCTACGTTATAAAGCAGATTACCCTGCCAGCCGCTACGGGGAGCCGCGTAGTATGCCCCGGCATTGATGAGGTATGGCGACTGGTTGGAAAGAGGCCGTTGCTCGTCCGTTATCTCGCTCACGTCATACCGTTGGGTAGAGCCGCTGAGATCCGGTGCCAGAACGGTTTGCCCCAGCGTAATGCGGCTCCGAATCCAGGAAGCGTTTCCGATCAACTGAAGGTTTTGCAGAAAAGCACTCGATGATTCGGCAAATCCTTTGCGAAACTCAACTTCAATCCCAAAGTTCCGGGCCGACTGGGCATTAATGAAACTATAGCCTAAGCCGTTGGTAACGGGCAGCAGGAAGGTTTCGATGGGGTTGGTAAAATGTTTATAAAAACCACTAATGGAGAAAACCTCGTTGGGCGTCGGATAAAACTCGTACTTCACATCCGCATTCTGAATGTTTGCTGTTTTCAAGGACGTATTGCCCCGAATGTCGGCCAGCAGGTTGAAGTCGAAGTAGGTGAATGGAGCAAGTTCACGCAGTTCGGGCCGATTCACCGTCGACGAATAAGCCAGCCTGAGGTTCTGTTGTTCGTTCAGCTTATAGATCAGGTTGAGGGAAGGAAGCGGGCTGAACACCGGGTTATTGACTAACTCCCGCTCTACGTTTACGACCGTCGAACGAAGCGCCTGCCGGTTGAATTCTCCCCGAAAGCCAACGGTTAAATTTAGCCTGGAGCCCAGGTTAACGTCACCCGTTACGTAGCCAGCCGCATACGTGTTAACACCCTGGTACGAATCCAGGTCACGTGTACCGTCCAGGAGTGACAAACCACCCGGTTGGCCAGTCACATTTTCGGGGGAAAACAAGGTGTTTATCCCCTGCCGCGTCACAGATGAAGCATCGCCGATTGTCTGGTAGCCATAAAAACGGGCCGAGTAATCCCGGTTGCGCTGTTCGGCATACACCCCCGCCCGAATTCGGTTCGGCTCCCGATCGGTCGGGTTTCCAAAGGTGTGTTCGTAATTACTCACCAGGGAACCTACTTGCTCATTCAGTTTGGAGTAGAACCGCCCGACATCGATTGGGTTGGGATCGGTCGGTACCGACAGTTGAAAGGGGCGCTGCTGACCGTCGGCTCCCATAGCACCCGTCGTCCTGAGAAAACGGGACCGTTTCCAGTCCGGCTCCCACCGACCCGAGTAACTATAGCCAGCGATCCAGTTCACCTTACTCAATTCACTGAGGGCATGCTCGCCCGACACTTGTGTACTGGCAATGCTCCGGTTCTCGAAACGCTGCGAATAGCTTCTTACATCGACGCCATCAATTACGCGCTGGCCTTCCCGATCCACCGTCTCGGTCGTGCTGAGCTGGTTAAATAAGGTCTTCCATTCGAGCGTAAAGCGTGGGGTAAACCGAAACGACCAGTTATGAAGGACACCCAGCCGGGTTTGCCGGGCATAGTTGGCATCATTGTACTGCTCAAGGAGCGTATTGGCCGTTAGCCCATTCTGATAGAGGTTAAAGTCTATATTGGCCTGCTGATTCGTCAATGAGTAGTTGACGCTCGTCAGGTTACTCACCCGCACATTGCCCCAATCAAAACGACGACCCAGGTTTAGCGCGAAACGCACATCGGGCGCAACCATGATTTCCCGGATTCCCCACGAATTAGGCAGCAACCGGGCATAAGCCGCCCGCTGTGCCGTCGACAAATTATTAAAATCGCCGGAGCGGGACGGAAAGCTGCTGGAGAGTTGTTGCCTGGGCCCCCACAATCCCAGCCCATTCAACCCATCGCGGGTGTGGGTCTGTGCGTTCTGAAATGTGGTTCCATTACGATAACCAACCGTCAAACCGGCATCGGTAAAATTCTGATCGGGCCGTCGCTTGGTGTATATTTTAATAACGCCACCCGCAAAATCGCCGGGCAGTTCGGCCGAGCCCGATTTAAAGACGATCATTCGGTCAATGATGTTGCTGGGCACGATGTCGAACGAAAACGAACGCGATTCAACCTCGGTCGATGGCGTGATGATATCGTTGATTAAAACTGAGTTATAGCGGGTACCCAGGCCCCGAATCAATACGAAGCGGTTATCGACAATACTGATGCCGGGAACCCGGCGGATAGCCGCTGCTGCATCACGGTCCTGGGATTTCTGAATTTGCTGGGCCGAAATACCCACCGCCATCGACTTAAGCTGCTTAATCTCGGTGATCACCGCCACTTCGGTGTTCGTAGCCCGGTTGGCCCGCACGACCACCTCCTGAAGAGACTTGCCTTCTTCATCCAGCTCGGTGTCGATGGTGGTCGTGTTCCCCGACTCAACGCGGACGTTGGGAATGGTTTTGGTCTGGTAGGATACGTAGGAGATAACGACACCCTGGGTGCCCGCCGGGACGTTGGCCAGCGTAAAAGCGCCTTCAATATCGGTCGTAGCGCCGAGTTGGGTCCCGCTGATGAGGACAGTACAGCCAATCAGGGCTTCTTTTGTTTTACTGTCTTTTATAATACCCCGGACGGTGCCGGTTTGTGAGAGCGCTACTGAAATAGAAAGAACATAGATAAAACAACAGACAAGTCTGCGGAATAAGTGATTCATAGTTGAGATAGTGTCTTATTTAAAATTGGTGTCTTCGGTACTCCTTCAAAGAATGTCACAAAGCTACCGTGGGCATATTACCTCAAAATTGCCTACCCATTATCAAATTGTTAAGTAAGCCGAACCATCAATACAAAACATCTTGATAACAGTTTGATTAACAATATTTTATACTACTTCAGAGCCCAGTTGGCAGTGGTTTATGAATCCTGCATTAAGGGAATTTTGCCAATTTTAGGGTCAACTAACCCTTGACTATTCGCTCACCTTGTTTGTATCCCGCCTAAACCAATCGCTGATTCTGCGCCTAACGCGCGCCCGGCAACTGAAGACACTACTGAGTAACCAGCTTTCGTACACGCACCAGTTCAGCAAGGAATCACTCGTTGAATTAAGCCAGACCATCACCCAGATTGAGGGCCTTACCCAGCAGGGTGACCAGCTCATGAAGGGCTATCGGGCATTGGCCCTGGCCCGGCAACTACTGTATCAAAAAGCGCCCCTGTCGCTGAAGGCCGTGAGCAATGCGGTGCTGGCCGAGGTGGGCCAGCAACACGGCTTTACTTCCACACCTTATCAGGTCAGTAAGCTGGTCGTCCATAAAATCAGCATCCAGAACGCGATGCCTGCTCCGGATGACCTATTCGGTCCCGCGATCGAAAAAGAGTGGCTGCACTATGAACGTTCGTACCAGGCGCTAAACGAGCATTTTCGCTTATTAATCAAGACCCTGACCTTATTTGCCTACCAGCCAGCCGATGCATCCCTGCGGGGCGACAATTTACAAGCCAGGTTGACGCTGCTGGAGCAAAGCGGTCAGGAAACCAGGCAGTCTCGTGATAGATTGCTCCGCGTTTACCAGGATCGGACTGCGCTGTTTCGGCACCTTAAATGGCAAATTGACTCCATTCTTCTACGGGTACGGCATCTGTATGGCTCCACGGATGCAGTGTACCTGGCCGCCAAAAAGTTGAAAATTTAAGCCCGTACACTGCTTGCTCAGCGCTTAGGCGGGCAGGGACGTTTACCCAAGGTTGGTCCTGAATTATGGAGCGTCGGATAGCGCCTTCATAAACGCAGTAAGGGCTCTTTTTTCGCCCGCCGTCAGGTTTAGTTTGTCGCCGGGTAAGGTTTGATTTTCCAGGCTCAAGCCTAAGCCCTTCCCTCCCCCTTTGTCATAAAAATCCACGACCTCGGCCAGCGTTTTATAGACGCCATTGTGCATATAAGGGGCTGTTTGGGCACTGTTACGGACCGTAGGTGTTTTGAACGCGTTCCGGTGAAGGTTGATCCGTGTGGTGTTATACTTACCCAGATCCGGGTCCAGGGTCCGCGCAAGGGCGGTGGCAGGTACCCCCAACACCTCGCTTTCCGTTTTACCATAAGCCGGTGGAACCGTGCCGTTGAAAAGGGGATAAAAGTGGCAGGTGGCACACCTGGCTTTCCCCATAAACAGGTTGAAGCCCAGCTTTTCTTCGTTGGTTAGCCGAACGGGCTGCCCCCGCATATACCGGTCAAACCGGGAATGTAAGCCGGTCAGGGAGCGGACGTAGCTGGCAAGGGCGTTCTTGAGCTGCAATTCGGTCAGGCCCGATGAGGAATGCGGATAAGCCTGGGTGATGAGCCGTCGGTACGACGGCTGCTGGTTGATCTGCCCAACGGCACGGGCCAGCGAGCCGTGCATCTCTGCTTTGTTTTGAATCACATCGCCCGCCTGGTCTTCCAGGTAGACAACCCGCGAATCGTGAAATTGAGCCGCCTGAAAAGCCGCATGAATTAAGGTCGGGGTGTTGCGGGTGATGCGACGGTCACCAAAACCAAGGGCCATATCTTTCGCTTCGCCACTCGTAAAGGCCTTCCCGGGTTGGTGGCAGGTAGCACAGGTACGTTTGCCATCCCCGGATAACACCGGATCTGAAAAGAGTTGTTTGCCCAGCGCAATTCGTTCCACCGTAGCCCGTTCTTGGCCTGAGTTGACAAAATAATTTGGGTTGAACACACCGGAGTCAGAAAGGGAGCGGGCGCCCGGCGAAAGCAGCCGACTTTCCTCAAACACCGGAATAGCCAGCGTTTTTTGCACATCCAGCAAAGCCCCGCTGAGTGCGTTCCCGTACTGGGATATAAATCGCAGCCGGTCGAAGCTGTCGAACCCGCTGTTGCGCTGCAACAGGTCAATGGCCCCCGAAAAGAGCTGATCGATTCGCTGGGCCAATACCGGGTTTTGTCTGATAAGCCCGATTTGGTAAAACCCGACCTGCTGGCGTAGCCCGTCAAGGGCGCTGGCCGCTTCGGGCAGCGAATGCCGGGCAATTGGCGAATCGAAGCCAGTCACCCCCAGGGAAATAATCCTGAAGACTTCCAGCCGCATGGCATCGAAGATATGGCTGTCGGTCAACTGGTTGGTCTGAGCCATTTTACCCAGCCGACGGATGTTTGACCGTAACAGCGCAACTTGTGCAAGAACGGTGGTGCGCCGGGAGGTATCGTAGGCCGGAAACAGCATTTCCTCAATAACCTGAAAGCCTTCGGGTAAGATCTCGCGCTGCAGTGGGTCCCCTTCTTCGATTTCCGGCAGGGCCGGACCATTGATTGTTTTGGCCGTCTCCGGGGTGTAGAGTTCCGTTAAACCCTCGATCCGCTTATAGGCCAGGCGAGACCGATAGAAAGCTTTTTTAATAGCGGTTTCCGATTGTCGGGTCTCCAGCGAATGGCTCAACTGGTCAACGGCGATCGATAGCGTATCAATGCCCAAAAGGTAGTGCTGCCTGATCTGCTCTGTCTCGGAAGCGGATGGCGAGAGAAGTTTTGACCATAGGGCAGCTCCGAGGCCCAAAGCCGTCAGGAGCAGCACCCCTGAAATCCATTGGGCACGTATTCTCATGCCCTGCCCCACCCATTGATTTTTGCCGTTGATAATGGGTAACCTTTGGTAGCCTCGTTTTACCATACGGATGACAATAAAAAGGCCTGACCGACGCAAACAAGTCAAATTCAGTCAGGCCTTTATCTCGAGAAACTCGTTAACGGGGAAGTCCCTTCACAACCAGAACCTGACTAGCCTGATTTTCAGTCCTGCGTTTTGACCCACCGTCTACACCCGCGTATTTCGCACCGCGCCAGGTGTGGGGCTGGATATTCAACAGAAACGTATCGGGTATGCCCAACAAGTCTGACACGTCGAGCATAGCACCATACTCCCAATCGCCAAATTTAGACGTACCCCCCACATTATACGTAGCGGCATCGGGGGCCTGGCGACGGTGATCAAGTTCCATGACCACTTTTATCTCGCCCGTACTGAGGTTGTACTGGTAGATATACCCGTCATGGGTTTCATCGCCGTAGCCGTTGGGGTCTTCCTGTACGTAGATGAAGTTCTTCGTCACGCAGATGTTGTCCGGGTTTTGAAATTTGCCGGCTTTGCCCAGCCGGTCGTCGCCGTCCAGGACAACCTCCAGCTTTCCTTTCGTGGCATCATTCTCGTTGAGGACCAGTTTATAGACCCGGCCGTACTTCGTGCGGGAATAATCAGCGTTCACCCCCGTAGTGGCCTGGCCAGTAACGTTAAAGTAGAGTTCACGACCTGTGCCATCCTTGCGGTAGTCGACATCCTCGACCCGTCCAAACTTAATGGATTTCAGTTGTGTATCGACCAGTTCGTTTTGCTGCTTGCCGGTGATGGTTTTTTGATTGGGTACCAGGACAAACTCCACCTCGTAGGATTGGCCGGGCACCATGTCCCGCTCGCGCTGGTTGTTGTCTTTCCGCTTCAGGGCGTATAAGGCTCCATTCTCCAGATCACCCACGGTGTTGGCCATGTATAAATAAACCTGGCCACCATTCGTACCCGAATCATCGTCCCCGATGATGATCACCGTTTTGCCCGGGTAGGCAGCCCTGTTAAGCGGCAGGGCTACCTCTGCGCTGGTACGGCCCAGGGCAGGTAACTCGCGCGAGATGGCTGCCTGGGCCGGGTCAGCGTTTACGGACAGGGCATGCGTGCGGGATTCCTCACCACTCTCCCCTGAGGTTAAATAAACCGGGCCGTAGCCATGTTCTGCAACAGACGTTAATGAGGCCGAACACAACCGCCATACCCCACCGTCCGAATTAAGAACGTACTCACCCTTTACGGGTTTGAATGTCTGATCGAGGGTAATTCGCGATACGGAAAAATTGTCCTCGTGATTAACCAGCATGGAAAAGGTGCCGTCCGGATTCTTAACTAAACCGGCCCCGTCGGCGGAACCACCAAAGGTGAACGCGGGCGACCCTGACAGCTTGTCGTCACTGCTGAGCAGTGAGTAAATTTTGAGGCTGGCAAATTCCGTTGCCACCTGACCACCTGAACTACTCGGCGCTTTTACTAAGGCTGGTGTTAGCGAGTGATTGTTTAGCACGACCGACGTATTAGGTTGGCTGGGATTTTGCTGATCCACGCAGGCCAGCGTCAGGGATGCCATCAAGGCAGTTACCGATACAAGTAATGGAATTTGTTTTAAAGTCATCAGACGGGTTGATTTGCCAGGGTAAAATCAAGCGCAAAGAAACTGCCGGCCCATTTGTTGTCGGTTGCCTGAACGTTATGAAATGATTAATTAATCTAAGTTGTATGAAAGCTGATTGATACAAGCACAAAAAAGACATAGCGTAAAGCAGGCGTACCTTTGAGGTGCGAAAACATTGATAACCCGCTCTGGCTATGTCTGAAAAAGTGATTGCAATTTACTGCTTTCTGGATGATTTTTTCCAGGAAACCCGCCACGCTGGCTCCATTAAGCCGCAGGCCCAATTCAAAGTTAGTGATGCCATCGTGTTGACAACGGCTATTATATCGGCCCGCTTCTTTGGCGGCAACCAAGCCTCGGCCATGCGCTACATGGCTGACAAACAAGGCGTGGTCATGCTCGAAAAGTCTGCCTTTAATCGACGGCTGCACCGACTGGCTCACACCCTGAGCACCTTGTTCTACTATCTGGCCGACTTCTTCAAAGCCCTCAACATCAGCGGGCAGTGTGTGATGGATTCGTTCCCGGTGGCCGTTTGTGACAACATCCGTATTAGCCGCTCGCGACTGGTAGGGGGCCAGGAGTATCGTGGCAAGATTGCCTCCAAACGACGATTTTTCTTTGGTTTTCGCGTTCAACTCATCACCACGTTGGACAAACAGCTCGTTCACTTTTTTATCCTGCCCGGCTCGTATGTCGATGTAACAGCCTTACAGATGATGCACATGGACTTGCCCGTCGGCAGTGAGGTGTTTGGCGATGCAGGCTACACCGACTACGAACAGGAGGAGCTTTATAGGGATTGCGAAGGCGTTAAGCTGAAGATTCAACGAAAAAGCAACAGTAAATGCCCTGATCAGGCCTGGGAATCGAGCTACAAAAAGAGCGTTCGCCAGCGGATTGAACAGGTGTTGAGCCATATCACGATGCGCTTCCCTAAGAAGATTCATGCGGTGACGCAATCAGGTTTCCTCATCAAAATCGTCTTGTTTCTGTTAGCGTATAGCCTCGAAACAAGTTTATGACATACAACTTAGATTA
>DATHAW010000613.1:0-2319 GCA_035296465.1 Spirosoma sp. | reverse complement strand
GCTCGGCGATTTCGTGGTTGAGCGTGAGCAGGTCGGTGTCCGGGGCAAAACCATAGGCATCGAGCACCACTTTGTCCAGGATTTCGTGGAGGATGCGGGGGCGTTTTTGCCCGGCTTTTCGAGGGTGCGGTAGTCACGTCGATACCGTAGAATTGCTGCGTGTTCACGAACGGGTACGTTTCCAGAAATGCCCGTAGCTGTCGGCCCTGGTCGCGGGTGGTCGAGCGGTCGCGGACGAGGGTAAGCAGGCATTTTTCGAGCAGTTTCATCTCCCGGAACGCCATAAACAGAAAATTGCCGGAGCCGCAAGCCGGGTCGAGCACCCGAAACCGACACAGGGCATTCAGCAGGTCGTTGAGATCATCTAAGGTTTCGGCGGCTTCGATACGTTCGCTCCACGGCTGCACAATGACCGGGTCCACAATCTTTTTGATGTCGATTTCGCGGGTGTAGTGCTGCCCCAGCAAGTGCCGCTCGCCCTTCTCAAGCCCGGCCTTGAAAATGGAGCCAAAGATGGACGGGTTCACGTTGCGCCAGTTGCGTTTGGCGGCAAACTGCAACAGCGAGATCTGGTAGTCGTTGAGTTCAATGGGATTGGTCTGCGCAAACAGTCCCCCGTTAAAGTAGTCAACGTCTTTGTAGCGACCGGCGGGGGTGCGGCCCTCCCGGTTCATCTCCTGAAACAACCCGCCGATGAGGTCATAACTGTTACCTTTCTTTTCGGAGCAGTCGTTGATCAGCCGCGTAAAGAGGTGGTCGGGCAATAGGTCGACGTCTTCGGCAAAGAGCGCAATAATGCATTGCAAACAGTAGCGAAGGGCATTTTCGCGGGGCGTTCCGTTTTTTACGAGTGAGTTGAACACGGCGGCCACGTTTTCGGCGGCCGGAGCGGTTACGTCTTCCGCATCGGCCCCAAACACGGGTGCCACTGGCACCGGCCGCAGAAACCCAAACACATTGGCGCGGGCCGGTAGCTGCGCCAGTGGAATCTTGTCGACGGGTTTAAAAACGCTCTTATCGGTATCGTAAATCCAGAACTCGGTTAAGTTGCAGAGGACAATGTACTGCGGACGGTCACCAGCCAGCAGCAGCCATTAATTAATGGCCTGCTGAATATGTACGTCGAGGTCTTCGCCCCGTTTCTTCATCCCGATGAGTACCCGTTTTTTCCAGACCAGATCGGCAAAGCTGGTGCCGCGTTCTTCTTCTTTTTTCAGCCGGAATTCGAGTTCAGCCCCCGCCCCTTTGAGGCCGTCGGCGTGGCCAAAGGCCGTAAACAGGCGATCGAGGTAAATCTGGGCTTCACCTTTTTCGTCGCCCCGGATGTGTTGCTGGCAATAGTTGACAAATTCCTGTAAAGGCTGGGACATAGTGTTGGGTGTATCGACACGTCCGGGCAAGTTACAAAAAAGGGCATACATGACTTTACCCGTACCATCGGCTACCGGGGATTAACGCCCCTGCCGTTAGCTTTTCCACTATTTTTCTATCTTTGTCAAGCGTACTTTATCCACTATATAAATAAGCATGCTGACCGCCGACGACCTGATTTATGGGTATATAAATGGTATCTTTCCGATGGCCGATGCCGACAGTACATTGTACTGGTACGCACCGGACCCCCGTGCCATCATACCAATCGATACGTATAAACCAGCCAAGTCGCTCCGGCCAATCCTCAATAAAAACCTCTTCGAGATACGCATCAATACCAACTTCGAGCAGGTGATGCGCTACTGTTCTATTCCCCGCTCCACCGACGACAGCGTCTGGATTTCGGAAGAAATTATTGAGGCCTACACCGAACTGCACCGGCTAGGACTGGCGCACAGTGTCGAAACGTATGCCAACGATCAGTTGGTAGGCGGACTGTATGGCGTAGCTCTCGGCGCGGCTTTTTTCGGCGAATCCATGTTTCACCACGTCAGCAATGCGTCGAAAGTGGCTTTCCACGAGTTGATCCTAATTTTGCGCGAACGCCAGTTTAGCTTGCTGGACACGCAGTTTATCAACGACAACGTCCGCCGATACGGGGCCATTGAAATCCCGAAGGCCGATTACCTGAAGCTGCTCAAAACCGCCGTTCGCAAAAAAGCCCGCTTCGCGGAACCCATGCTGGAACACCTGCTCAACGATCCGGCCGGGAATTGACCGACTAGCCTACCGATTTTAACCCCTGGAGTTAATTACCGCCAGCCGTGTTTTGCCCACCAGCCAATGCAGGCGGTGGCAGGCAGTCGGCCGCAAACAGACAAAACGCTACCTTTGTCGCATGACAAAACCCGTTCTTGTGCTTAAATTCGGTACGGCGTCCATTAC
>DATHAW010000612.1:0-8238 GCA_035296465.1 Spirosoma sp. | reverse complement strand
CTTTCTCAGCGTTGTACGGCCCTTTTTTAAAATCAACGCCTTCAACCATCTCGGGAATCACAAAATGCAGGTCGGCATAACCCTGCCCGTGTGCGTGCGAGACCATGTTAACCGGAATTCCGTCGACGGTCAGGCGAATGTCCGTGCCGTGGTCAAGGTCAAACCCACGCAGAAAAATCTGCTCCGATTTGCCGCCCCCCGCGTGCTGCCCGATGAACAGGCCCGGCACCATTCGCAGGATTTCCTGCGAATTGATAATCGGCCGGAGTTTGATGTCTAAACTGCTGATTAACTGCTGATCGTGGGCCCTTTGCGATGATACTAACACTTCGCTCAGTTGAACCGGCGCACTGCCAAGCACCGTATTCACAACCGTTGTCTGATCGTCCTGCACCAGCGCAACGACTGTTTGCGCCCCAAAACCAACGTGTGATAGCTCGACGGTATAGGAAGCCGGTGTCAGGCCCTCAAAACGATAGTGTCCTAACTCATCGGTCAGGGTCGCCCTGCCGGGGCCGGTCAACCGCACGTTGACCCCGCGCAGGGGCAGATTAGTGGCCTGGTCATAGACCGTGCCCGTCAGCTTGCCCAGGTGCGCGAATGTGGATAGGCTGGTGAAAATGAGTGATACAAAAAGTAGGACTGTTTTCATTGAATGTGTGGGTTTGTGAAACGGATTTCGATTGACCTGATAAACAACAGTACGGGTTAAAGCGGTAAACCAATCCTGTTCAGTTCTTCAGCATATCATCGACAACCAAACGTCAAACTACCCCAGTAGCTAATCCAGTCGGCTGGGGGTAAGCCAGTCTCATCCTGACCAGTATGCGGAATCATACGCACCAAACTAACCATGTTGCTGCCCGACCGTAACTGGAACCGAACACGGCCCTGCGCATCGGAGCGTTGTTGTTCCTGATGGAGTTGATTGCCTGCTGTGCGATTCCAGTAGCGTACCAGTGCCATCGCGAGGGGCTTCTGCTCAAACAGAATCTGGAAGCTGACCGGTTGGCCTGGTTTCAGCGCGTAGGGGTTTTGTACCGGTATAATCTCTAAGGGCATTCCGGTATTGAGGGCAAACGTACTGTCGGGCTTGTTGCCCGCCTGAATCAGCGTTTTTACGCAACGCTGATAGTATTCGCGGCTGCGTTTCTGCGTGTCGTTTTGTCGTTGGCGGGCCTGAATGACGTTATCCAGGCCATCTTCTTTAAGGTAAAGTAAGAATGAATCAGCCCGCATACTGAGAAACTTGGGCGTGTTGGCGAGAGCGATCAGGTGGGTGCCGGGGCTCGCCAGCGTCACCGTAGCGATGCCGTAGTGATCGTTTGTCAGGTCGGGAGTCAGGTCTTCTTTCCTGCCCTTTGCAACGTGGACATACTGCGTAATCCGGTTCTTTTTACCCTCCGAGCGTTCGCCCTGGAAGTCTTCACCCACCATAACCTCTATGGAGATAACATCATTAACGGCCGCAAAAAACCGTTGGGGTAGTAGCCAGAACTCATGGGCCATGCCCATCAGCGTCAGGCCAAGCACTAAACCTACTGTCAAATAAATCTTCCTCATAGTGTTAGACGTGATGAATCCCTGTTCCAGTTAATGCACTGGCTCGGTGGTGAGTGTCAGTTTTAATTAGATAAAGAAGAACCAGCCCAGCAGGCTGGTTCTTACCTGAGCTACAATTTCTCATTTGTGAATTTATAGTTTATATGAGCTTCCCATTTTAAGTTGTTGAGCCAGATTTATATGGACACAAAAACCAGCACTGCCGTCGGGCGGTTGTACGGAAAGCCGGCAGCCCTTGTTCCGTTGCGGTTTTAGCCGCTCTACGGAAGGGGTGCCATACGGGTATGAATAAATGAACAGGCGGAGCACACCAGTTTAGTCAACCGGGCAGCGTCGGATGGAATGATAAGACAAATCAACCGGACCAGGCTATTGCCTGCCAGTTTGGCTATGTATCAGTCTTAGTTGGACCAGGGGGGCGCGTCGATGGCGCGGTACACGGCGGTCAGGGCGACCGCCAGATAACCACCTACCGGCCTGTTGGTTTGGTAAGTGGGCAGGAAGGAAAAGCAGGGGGCACCAGGCAGGCAATGTGCATCGATCCCGGTTATTTTCAGCGATGGCTGGCTATCGGGTACGCTGGCATCGTTGTTCGGACTAACGGTCAGGTCTGAGAGTTCGTCGAGCCCCAAATCCATGCCATCGAAGTCCGAGTAGCGGTCCTGATGGTGGTGTACCTGGTGCGCGTGTGATTCAGCTACGGCGTAGCGTGGCTCATTGGGCGCATTGATAAAACCCGTCCCGGCAATGAGCAGGTAGCTGATAAGCAGCGGTATGGACAGCCAGATCCGGGCAAACATGGGGTGAATTCTTAAATAGACAGGCCTACAGGGTGAACTTAGGATTGGTTTTGCGGGCTTCGGCAATCAACTTGTTGCTGGCGGCAGCATTACCCATTGCTAGTTCAATAGCCCCGGCGCGTTGCAGTAATTCGGGGTCTTTAAGACCCGTACGCAAGGCCACCTGCATGTGCTGCTGGGCTTTTGCTACGTTCTTCTGGTTGAAATAAACCCAGGCCAGGGCGTGATTGACATCGATGTTTTTGGGCCGTTTCCGGTACTCGATCATGCCATGGGCAAGGGCCGAATCCAATTGTCCGGTTTTCGTATAGAGTTTACACAGTTCCAGATCCACGGAGTGACCCGACCGGGCATCTTCGTCCAGCATTTTTACCACCTCAGCATACTTACGCTGGGCTTTGTCTTTGTCGCCCTGCAAGGCATATATATCAGCCATCTCTTCGTGAAACGAAAACTCAGGCATGATCCTGGCCGCTTTTTCCAGTTCTGTCAGCGCCTTGTCGTATTCTTTTCTGGCCTTGTAAATCTGGGCTTTGCCCCGCAGCGCAAAGGCATAGCTCGGCCGAATGCTCAGAATGCCGTCGTACTGCTGCTCGGCTTCCTTCAGTTGCCCCGTCGTTTCATAGAGGTGACCGAGGGTATTTTTGCTCCAGCACTGCGGCTCCGATCCGGGTAAGCCGGCCTGCACGGCCATTTTCATGGCTTCGATGGAACTGGGGTAGTTGCCGTAAATCTCGCGCAGGTACGAGGCCCGCGAATACGCTTCCAGCGATGGCTTCAACGCCTGCATCTTGTCCGACATGGCCACGGCTTCTTCATAATTTCCCAGCTCTACGTTGGCGTCAACCAGTACGCCGTATACATAGGCATTGTTGGGGTTGATCTGACGGGCTTTCTCGGCCAGGTCGCGGGCTTCGGAAAACTGGTGCTGCGACATTTTTACAGACGCTTTAAACGTCGTAGCCTCGAAGTTCTTCGGGTCGATACTAAGGACCCCATCCAGGATTTTCAGAACAACAGGATAATAGTATGGGTGTTCGCCGGTGATGCGGGCCTCCGAGAGGTAGATTATAGCTACCTGCAACCGGGGCTTCACTTCGCCTGGTTTCTCTTTTATTTTTTTGGTCAGTTCAGCAACTTTCTCTTTGGTTTTCTGCCACTCAGTAGCGCCGGCCAACTCGCCCCGGCGTTCAAAAAGGGGCGGAATGTCCAGCGTAGAACCCGACGATTCGGTGGTTGACTGGCTCGCGCTTCCGCCGTTTTTACAACCGACCTGTGTCAGAAGCAACAGCGCTACAAAAGCGGACAGGCAACCAGAAAGAATTCGTCTGGGTGTAATGGTATGTTTTTTCATGGGAGGAGTGATTTTTGGGAGTTTGAGTGCCTACGTAGCTGAGTTTTTGACGTGCTCCGGTCTGTCCGGTTGCTACGAATTCAAAAACCCAGCTACATAAACGCTCAAAACCGCTTAGTTACGGATAATCTTAACCGTCTGACGTTCGGTTGGCGTTGTCACCTGCAGGAAGTAAACCCCTGGCTGCTGACCCAGGCGGAGTGTCCGGCGCTCGGTGGCGCTGGCTTCGCTAATGGTTTGCTGATTGATCAATCGGCCCTGGCTGTTGGTGATGCCTAACCTGATCGACTGTCCTGCTGCTCCACTGACTTCAACCGTTACGTCGTCGCCCACGGTGGGGTTACCAACGACACGAACCAGCATCGGCACCGTCCGCTCGGCCCCAATGCGTGCCATCATGCCACAGGGCGTGCGGAAGTCAAAGTCGAAACTAACCGCCGACATTGGATCACCTACGTAGCGGGCCATTACGGTAAGAATCCGACGGCTGTTGGGGTCCTTACGCAGTTCCTGTTCGATCTGGCGGTTCACGCTCGTTCCGTAACCACCGTTTACAACCCCGGCAGCAGCGAATTCGACCATGCGGTTCGGATCGCCACCAACGCGGCCAAAGGTGATGTTGCCCGTGCTGCAATCGTAGCTCACCACGGTTGCTGCCAGTGGCTGAGTCGATGTGGGCGATGCTTTTGGCCCTACGTACTGGTTGCCACGGAAAGCACGCCAGGGATGCTGCTCATACGGGAAACTCGTCCGCAATGTTGTGTCATTTCTGGTGACACCCGCGTTGAACGTAACTACCCGCAGAAGGTTAGGCGAAACGGGTGCCGCAGGCGTTGCATCATCATAGAACAAGCCAAGGGCGGCCAGTACCACACCGCCCACCGCCTGTAGCTCAATCGTTGTTACGTCATCCTCCAGCCGGCGACCGTTGGGGAAGCCATCCATGTTGGGAATGAACTGCAGCGCTGTGGAGCCATTGTACATGGGGTCGGTTATGCCCAGCACGGCTGCCTGTACCAGACCCAGCGAACTGAACTTGGGATCGTTGCGGGGTGTAGCCGGGACAGCCATGTTCAGCCGCAGCAAGTCGCCCAGGGTCGGCAGGAAGTTGTTAATGAACGGCTTGCCGGCCGCCAGGGGGTTACCAAAGGGCTTTCCCGTTGCTAACTGATAGGGGGGCAGGTTAGGCACCCCAGTGTAGAAGATAGGCAGCAGGTCAACCGCGCGGGGGCTTTTGTTGTCAGGCAGCAGGATGCCACCAAAAGCGGCTTCAGAAAGAGCCGTGCCATTCAGGGCAGCGGTGCCTTTGAGGCCAAATAGGCCGGGCATGCCATTGCGGAAGTCAAACGCGCCCAGCGAATTTGTCTGGATGCGCAATGGGGCCAGACCCGGTACGGCTGTGCCAAACTTCGAGTCGTCCATGTAAAGGGCCAGCTCGGGGTTGGTGAAGTACTTGGCAAACTGCAGATCGGCTCCACCATAGGGCGAGGTAGCGTTCCAGCGGTCTTTCATACCGATGGGAATAATGACTTCGTTGGTTAGGGGCATGCCTAAGCGCGATACCTGGACAAACTCACCGTCAAAACTTCTATCGCCACCGCCATTGAGGGTTCTGATCCGTTGTCGACTGGCCGAGGCATAAACACCAATAACGTAGTCAGGGTCAAGGATGTTAGCGGCCTGTGCTACCGTCTTTTTATTCTTTTGCAACGTAGCAACCGGCACTTCAATAACGATAGAATGGCAGTTGAACTTTGCCACGGCATCGCGCCCACTATTTGGCCGCACATTGCCCACATCGAAAATACCGCCGAGGTCTACAAAGAACGGGTCGTCGACCGGTCCACAGAAGATTTTCTCACCGGTTGAGGCTGTCATAATCGACTTCTGCACCAGTTCTTCGTACGATGACGCACCTAATCCCACCACTTTATCCTCGATAGACCGTGGACCAATATTTGGCGGAGGAACAATACCGTTGGAAATGATCGTCTCGAACGATTGACCACCATTCATGCTACGTTCGCAGGTGTAGGTCGTTTTTTGATTTTCCTTGCCTAAGCGAATCCGGAAAAACGTAGTGGGGTCTTCATTTACGCGCTTAAACGTAAATCGGTAGACGATATCGGAGCCATTGGTTGATGCGTTGTTATCGACATGGACTTCATACCGGATGCTCTCGCCAAATGTATACCAGATAGGGCCACCGGCGGGGTGCTCAAACGGGATATAGTTGGCAATCAGGACGATGTTCTCCGGGTTGACTGTGCTTTTGAACGCATACACGTCGGTGTTATCGGCCAACGGGTCCATCGAAGTCAGGGGCGCTTCGCGGTGCGATGAAGCCATAACCCGCGAGGGTTGCAGAAAGCTGAATGCCAGGGCTGCGACCAGATATAGAATGTTTTTCATGTTTTTCGTATGTTGTCTTGTGACGGTTAGAACCTAGGCTTGATGGGATAATCGAATCCTCTCCACGGAGTTTGTTCGTAGGGAAAATTGCTTCTCAGTTCTACGTCATTTTTGGTAGGCCCGGAGTTGAAACCCAACACGTTGACGAGTCTCGGCGAAACGGGTGCCGCAGGCGTTGCATCATCATAGAACAGGCCGATAGCGGCCAGCACCACACCACCCACCGCCTGTAGCTCAATCGTCGTAACGTCATCCTCCAGCCGGCGACCGTTGGGGAAGCCATCCATGTTGGGAATGAACTGCAGGTCCTTTGAGCCGTTATACATCGGGTCGGTTATGCCCAACACGGCTGCCTGCACCAGACCCAGCGAACTAAACTTGGGATCGTTGCGGGGCGTAGCGGGCACCGCCATGTTCAGCCGCAGCATGTCGCCCAAGGTCGGCAGGAAGTTGTTAATGAAAGGCTTGCCGGCCGCCAGGGGGTTACCAAAGGGTTTGCCTGTCGCCAACTGATAGGGAGCTATGTTGGGCACACCCGTGTAGAAGATAGGCAGCAGGTCAACGGCGCGGGGGCTTTTATCGTCCGGCAGCAGAATGCCACCAAAGGCGGCCTCGGAGAGTGCGGTGCCATTCAGGGCCGCATTACCTTTCAAGCCAAACAAGCCGGGCATGCCATTGCGGAAGTCGAACGCGCCCAGTGACTTTTCCTGAATCCGTAGGGCGTTCAGTGATGGCACTGCACCACCAAACTTGGAGTCGTCCATGTAGAGGGCTAGCTCGGGGTTGGTGAAGTACTTGGCAAATTGAAGATCGGCGCCACCATATGGCGAGGTAGCGTTCCAGCGGTCTTTCATACCGATGGGGATAACGGCTTCGTTGGTCAGGGGCATACCCAAACGCGACACCTGTACAAACGGGCCGTCGCTGGCGACATCGCCACCATTATAGATTGTCTGAATCATCTGCCGGCTGGCCGATGCCCAAACGCCGATGACGTAATCGGGATCGAGAATATTGGCCGCCTGTGACAGATTTTTGCCATCTTTCTGCAGTAAGTTAATTGGTATTTTCAGCGCAATGGTGTGCACGTTAAACCGGTTGAGCGCGTCCTTTGGTGGGTTCGTTGGGTTGCCCTCGGGCCGGAAATTACCAACATCGAACGCACCAGCCAGATCAACGAAGAACGGATCATCACGGGGTCCGCAAAACACCTTTTCGCCCGAACTGGCATTGGCAATGGCACTTTCGGCCAGTGCTTCGTATGACGGTGCGCCCAGGCCAACCGTTCTGTCTTCGATGGAGCGCGGACCCACATTGGCGGGCGGCACAACGCCGTTCATCACAATGGTGGTGAATGTGTTACCGCCGTCGGTACTTTTTTCGCACTTATAGGTCGTCTTCTGGTTTTGCTTACCCAGCCGGATGTAGAAGAACGTAGTCGGGTCCTCGTTTACCTTTGAGAACGTGAACCGATACGTAATGTCGTCGCCTGCCGTATTTGCTTTATTCTTAATGTGAATTTCGTAGCGAACATCGGTACCGAAGTCGTAGAAGATAGGTCCACCATCCGGTGATTCAAAGGGAATGTAGTTCGCAATGATCGTAATGGTGTTCGGGTCGTCGGGGCTTTTAAAAGCGTATACGTCCGTATTGTCAGCGATCGGATCTTCGGAGATCAGCGGAGCTTCGCGGTGGCTGGACGCATAACCAGAACTGGCTACGAACAGACAAACGCAAAAGAGAAGACCGCCATGCAGTCTTCGCATTGTAGAACTAAAGATGTTCATACACGTAAAAATTGTTAAGTCAAATGAGAAAAATAATTAGTGATACGACTGCGTAAAAGCGAGGAAGCAATCTTCCCATGAACCTTGCAAAAACAGAGGCCGGATGTAAGGTCTGATAGTATGATATCCGGAGTTAAGGAGTGGCTACCGCTGATTTGATAGCCTGGAGGGGGTGTAAACGGTTTTTTCTGGGCGGCTGTCGGTTTAGGTATAGTAGGAAATAGGAAACAATTGTAATTAATATATCGACGATCGCGTAACAGAAACAAACGCTTCAGGTAAATACTGTTAAGTAATACTAAGTAGTAATCAAGTTTTCGGA
>DATHAW010000611.1:0-10328 GCA_035296465.1 Spirosoma sp. | reverse complement strand
TCATTGGCGCCCATCTCGACACGACTCGTCTGAACATCGAAAATCACGCCATTGGTGGGCGAAGCAGCCGTACGTTTCTGACCGAGGGACGCTGGGACCGGATACTGACGAAACTAAAGCCCGGTGATTTTGTGCTGATGCAGTTCGGCCATAACGACGGCGGAGCCATTAACGATACGAGCCGCGCCCGCGGCTCGCTCAAAGGCATTGGCGACGAAACGGAGACCATCGATAACATGCTCACTAAAAAGAACGAGGTAGTACACACCTACGGCTGGTATTTGCAGAAATACGTAGCCGACGCCCAGGCTAAGGGCGCCATACCCCTGGTGGTATCGCTGGTCCCGCGCAACGTCTGGACAAATGGAAAAGTGGCACGGGCAGGTGACAGCTATGGAAAGTGGGCGTCGGAGGTTGCCCAAAAGCAGGGAGCTTACTTTCTTGATCTGAATGAAGTGGTAGCTAAAAAGTATGATGCCCTTGGCGACTCGACGAAACTGCAGGCCACCTACTTTGTGAAGGATCACACGCATACCAACGCAGCCGGTGCTCGGGTCAATGCAGCAGCCGTGGTTGAAGCTCTGCAGCAACAGAAGTCCTGCCCATTGAATCGGTACGTAGTAACCAGGGTGCCCAGGTAATGGAGAGATTGCAGGTTCAGCGGGCCAATAGATTATACCGGATTTGCCAGCTCCTCAATAATCGCTTCCTGCGCCCGTTGAACGACAACCTCGGGCGTTTGTCCAGCGGGTTCGATGCCCGGAAGTACTGTCCATGACATGGGCGAGAAAGACCGCAGCGGAAATAATCCCTTTGGGTTGAAATGACCCGTTCCCCGAATCACGACCGGCACCACGAGCGCATCTGGTGCCCGTTTGAGCAGCACGGCTACGCCCCCCGTTGCAAACGGCCGCATCTGCCCCGAAGCCGAGCGCGTTCCCTCCGGAAAAATTACGACCGAGTGCTTTTTCTCTTGAATGTGCTTCCCCAGACGTGAAATTTCGGAAATAGCCTGCTTGGAGTCTTTACGGTCAATGAGGGCGGCCCCACTTTTACGCAGGTTGTACGAAATAGACGGAATGCCGTGCGCCAGTTCTATTTTTGAAACGAAAACCGGGGTGTGCCGACGCAGAAACCAGATAATGGGAGAGATATCGAACATGCTCTGGTGATTAGCCACGAAAATAATCGGCCGGTCGGTGGGTAGTTCAGTTAGTTGCCGATACCGGATGCGGCTCCCGGTCAGATACCAGCCGTAAGAAATGAACCCGTTCATTACGTCTACTGTTTTCTTATGGGCCTCTTTGCCGAACAAGTGAAAAGCCCCAACCTGAAAGACATGAAACACCAGCAATACCAATCCAAAATAGAGCAGGTAAACGCAGCTTAGAACGTAATCCAATAGTTTTTTCATACAAGCCGTTTGGGTACGTTCTGGCACCCCAGCTATTGATTTTGGGTCAAAAGTAGCAATCATGGCCTTTCTGTCCGGCAGAAAAAGGTGAACCCGGCTAAATCTGCCCTCTATTTTAACCGTAACTTGCCAAAGATTAGCGTTACTGTTTACCCTTTATAGATTTCTTATGGCTTTATCAAATAGCCGTTTGGACGTGATGCGTTTCGTCGGCGACAAAATAGACACGTCGATGGGCGAGTATCTCAAACCCATCGAAACCAACTGGCAACCGGCCGATATGCTCCCCGACGCCACGCAGGAGAACTTCCTGGAGGAAGTCAAATTGCTGCGCGAGAGCACCCGCGAACTACCCTATGATTACGTAGCGGTACTTATTGGCGACACCATCACCGAAGAAGCCTTGCCAACCTACGAATCGTGGCTGATGGACATGGAAGGCGTTGACCAGGGTGGGGCCAATAGTTGGAGCCGCTGGATACGGGGCTGGACGGCCGAAGAAAACCGACACGGCGACCTGCTCAACAAATTTCTGTACTTGTCGGGACGGGTGAACATGCGGGCGATGGAAGTGTCGACGCAGTACCTCATTGCCGACGGATTCGATATTGGCACGGGTCGTGACCCCTACCGCAATTTTGTTTATACATCGTTTCAGGAATTAGCTACGAACGTATCGCACCGCCGGACAGCCACCCTCGCCAAGCAGGCAGGATGCACCCAACTGTCAAAAATATGCGGGGTAATTGCATCCGACGAAATGCGCCATGCCAAAGCATACAAAGCTTTTGTGGGCGAGATTTTTGCGGTCGACCCGTCGGAGATGATGCTGGCCTTTGAGGATATGATGCGCAAGAAGATAGTGATGCCGGCTCACTTTTTGCGGGAAACGGGCGTTAAAATTGGCCAGACGTACAGCCACTTTTCCGACGCGGCCCAGCGCATGGGTGTTTACACGACGCAGGACTATATTGATATTGCTGACTCTTTGCTAACCGACTGGAACATCGCGATGGTGACCGACCTGAACGATGCCGCGCAACGTGCCCGCGACTACCTGATGGCCCTACCTAATCGTCTGCGCCGGGTGGCCGATCGCACGAAAGTACCAATGCTCGAATATCCATTCAGCTGGATAGCCTGAGAACAAAGACGAACGCATGACTCGTTTCGCCTTCGGCATTGGCTGGCGTATTGCCATCATCGTGATCCTAACGGGTGCGACGGTCACGCTGTACTCATATCAGGCCAATCCGTTCTGGCTATTTCCGTTGTCCGCGATCATTATTTCGTTTGCCCTTAATCTGTACCAGTACGTAACGGGGCTAAACCGCAAACTGACTCGTTTTCTCGAATCGGTGCGGTACTCGGATTTTACAGTCGCATTCCGAACCGACAACGACTTTGGCCCGTCGTTCCGCGACCTCAACGATCAGTTCAACGAAGTATTGGACGCGTTCCGGCAGGCGCGGGCTGAGAAAGAGGCCAACCTCCACTACGTCAACACGATTGTTCAGCACGTCAGTGTCGGGCTGCTGACGTTCGATGCAGGCGGACAGGTAGAATTGGTTAACCAAACGGCGCTCCGGCTGCTGGGCATCTACCGGCTCCGCACCCTAACCGACCTGAACGCCACTCACCCCGATCTGGCCGGGCTGCTCCAGTCGGCAACCGGCGCATCGGCCCCGGTTGCCTACCAGACTGGTACGGATGGGGAGTTATCCGTTCGCTGTACGGCCGTACGCTTGCGGGGACGGCTGGTTACCGTAGCGTCCCTGCAAAACATACGTAGTGAGCTACAGCAGCGCGAACTCGACGCGTGGCAAAACCTGACAAAGGTGCTGCGCCACGAGATCATGAACTCCATTACACCCATTGTCTCGCTGGCGGGCACCATGCGCGACATTGTTGAGACAGACCTGGCTAAACCCGTTGCGCACGACCCCCACTTGACCGAATCTGTAAATGACCTGCGCGACGCGCTCACGACTATTGAACAGCGGGGCGCCGGCGTTATGCAGTTTGTAGATGCGTACCGCCATTTCACGACCATTCCCCAACCCGTTCTTGACGACGTATCGGTCGAGAATCTTTTGCGGAACGTAGTGCAATTAGCTCAACAAACCGCCCTGAAGAACCGAATTACCATCACAACCGACTCGCCTAACGTAACCATTCGCGCCGATACGGCTCAGATTGAAATGGTGCTACTGAATTTGGTCAAAAATGCCATGGAGAGTTTAGAAAAGACGGCCAATCCAGCTGTTCAAATTGAAGCATCTGCCGATGGTCCACACGTTGTTATCCGCGTGACAGACAATGGGCCGGGCATTGAGCCGGAAGCCCTGGAGCAGATTTTCATACCATTCTATACGACCAAGAAGACTGGTTCGGGCATCGGGCTAAGTTTATCGCGCCAGATCATGCAGCTCCACGGAGGGCAGCTTACGGCGGAGTCTACACCAGGGCAGGGTAGTACCTTTAAACTCGTATTTTGATTTTCTGGTAATTAGAGTACAGACCGGGCAGATAGTTTGACCCTTATTCCCAAACCAGCACATTCAGACCCGGCCAGTGTTGGCGTAGTATGTCAGCTAGTGTACGTAGCCCCCACTCTTCAGACCGGCGATGCCCAACGGCAATAACGGCAATGCCCGTTTCATCTACGGCTTTTTGCGCTGAAGGTCTATATTGACCCGTCAGGTAGAGCGTTCCGCCCCGGTCGGCCGCTTCCCGAACAAGCGCATCATTCATAGCACCTACTATGGCAACACGCGCAATAGTCGTTTGCCGACCCGGTTCAATGCGGTCATAGCCCCCGAACTGCGTTTGTATTTGCCCAATCCACTCCGTTAAGTTCTGCAACTTCGCTTCGAAAAGCATCCCAATCGGCCGCTGGGGCAGCGGTTCGCCCGTTTCGCGGGTTGCCTGTTTGAAACCCAGCGGTTCCAGCGTCCCGGTAGCCTGTAATTGAGTTGCCAGATGAGGATTATAGCCCATCGTTACGTGCTCATCAAAGGGCAGGTGGTTATAGGCAACGCCAACAGCCGGAGGCAGCTGTGTCAAATCGAGTTGCCAGGGACGGTGCAACCATAACCCATCAAGTTGATTGTCGGTAACCCACGCAGTCAGGCCAGGGAAAGGCTCCAGCGTCAGGCCGAGCTGCTGAATGGGGCGTTCAGACGGATGATAAATACCCCCCTGCTCAAGTTGCGGATAACGGTCAATAGTAAATTCATTCCCTAAAAAATGAGCAATATTGTTGAGTAAAATGGGAGGCATATTCATCTTTGCAAAACCACCCATGCTCACTATGGTTTCATTATGCGAACGATAAGCCTATACATCGCTACCTCACTCGACGGCTTCATTGCCCGCTCCGACGGCCGTGTCGACTGGCTCGACGCCATACCGAATCCAGACCAACTTGACTACGGCTACCGCGCATTTATAGCATCAGTCGATACGACACTGATGGGCCATGCTACGTACCAAACTATTTTGGGCTTCGGCGGTGACTTCCCTTGTCGAGACAAAACCAACTACGTGTTCAGCCGCCTAAAACGGCCCGATGCACCATTTGTTCACCATGTTGCCGAAGCCCCCGATGCATTTGTTCAACAATTGAAACATGCCGACGGCTCCGGAATTTGGCTGATTGGTGGCGGCCAGCTAAACACCGTGCTGCTCAACGCCGGCCTGATCGACGAACTAATTATTTCAATTGCACCCATCGTTCTGGGAACGGGCATTCCGCTATTCGGCCATGCGGCTGTTGAAACATCGTGGACTCTGACAAAGACAGAATCGTTCACCACAGGATTTGTGCAGTCGACGTATAAACTTGCCCATACAGGTGCACGTACCTAACTTCACCCTGGCACTTTTCGACTTTTCGCATTTCCAAAACTGACCGTTTACTCAAACGATTTGCTTTTTATAAAAGGAAAATTGTAGGTTTGCAGCGCTAAAAGTGACCGTCATACCGGTCCACCATCGCCATGAAGTTCCCCGGATAAGACCCTACGCGGTCTTCTTTCTCCTCCCCGGTTCCCGTTGCTTCGCCCTGAGAGCAGCCGTTTCATCCATTATTCATCATCCATAGGTTACCGGTAGCTCGTTAGGCTATGGGCTAATTCATTCGTTCAATGGCCAAATTTTTTCGGTTGTTTCTGGCCGCTTTGCGCGGATCAGAAACCAATTTCACGTCTGGCAGTATTAACCGAGCCATATTTATGCTGTCCGTACCCATGATTTTGGAAATGGTTATGGAAGCGCTGTTTGCGGTTGTCGATATATTTTTTGTGGCTAAAATCGGCTCAGAAGCGGTGGCAACAGTTGGGCTGACAGAATCAGTGCTGACGCTGGTTTACTCAATAGCTATTGGGCTGAGTACGGCGGCCACCGCACTGGTATCCCGGCGCATTGGCGAAAGCAATTCACGCGAAGCAGGTACAACGGCCGGACAAGCCATTATTGTATCGGTTACGGTGGCCTTGTTACTGGGTATACCGGGGGCGTTGTTTGCTGAGTCAATCCTGCGGCTCATGGGTGGTAGTGCGCAGTTGATTGCCAATGGTGCGGGCTTCACCCGGATGATTTTTGCCAGTGCACCGGCCATCGTCCTGTTACACACCCTGAGTGGTTGTCTGCGTGGATCGGGCGATGCATCGGTAGCAATGCGGTCGTTATGGTTAGCCAACGGTGTCAACATCGTGCTGTGTCCGGTATTTATTTTTGGATGGGGGCCCTTTCCCGAACTGGGCGTACTGGGATCGGCGGTGGCAACAACAGCCGGCCGGAGCGTCGGCGTTCTATACCAACTTAATGCCCTCACGCGCCGAAGCGGTGCTATGCAGATTCGCCGGACCGACCTTACACCTAACGCCGGGCTTATTCGCAACCTCTTATCTGTTGCGGCTGGTGGCACGGGGCAGTACCTGATCGGGTCGGCCAGTTGGGTGTTTTTGACTCGGTTGGTGTCGTCCTTCGGCAGTGAAGTTGTGGCTGGCTACACAATCGCTATCCGGATTCTTATCTTCACTATCCTTCCATCCTGGGGCATGGCCAACGCAGCCGCTACGTTAGTGGGCCAGAATCTTGGCGCGGGGCAGCCAGACCGGGCCGAAACCTCAGTTTGGCGCGCAGCTTTATGCAATATGATTTTCCTGTTGTTGATTGGAATATTGTTTTACACGAGTGCCCATCAAGTTGTTTGGCTCTTCGATCATACCCCGCGCGTTGTGGACGTAGCAGTGCAGTGCCTGCGGATCTTCTGCATTGGCTACGTAGCATTTGCTTATGGCATGGTCGTTAGCCAGGCGTTCAACGGCGCAGGCGACACCCGAACGCCAACGATCATCAACGTCGTGTGCTTTTGGCTGATCGAAATACCACTGGCTTATACATTAGCCAATTTATTGAATTGGGGGCCTTCCGGCGTCTTTTGGTCGGTGGCCATCAGCGAAACATTATTGGCCGTCATTTCCATCTGGATATTTCGTCGGGGCCACTGGAAAACAGTTCAGGTATAACTGAAAGGTGGTCTTTAGGGCTGGTCGACCGTCGAAACTTTTACCAAATCCAGCCCGTTCTATATAGCATGGTTTGTTAATCCTATCAAAAAACACTGCACTACTGGCAGGGCTGACAACCAAAAACTTTAACCGAATTTCATGAACGATACACATAAAGAACCCGAAACCGCCGTACTGGTCGCGCTGATAACGCAGAAACAAACCGCTGAACAGACCAAGGAATATTTAGATGAACTAGCGTTTCTGGCCGAAACGTCGGGCGTCATCACTAAAGACTCATTTACACAAAAACTTGAGCGACCCGACACCCGCACCTTCGTAGGAAAAGGTAAACTGGAGGAAATCAAGACGTATATCCTGGCCAATCCGGTTGATATGGTCATCTTCGACGACGATCTGACCCCATCGCAGGTGCGGAACCTCGAAGACGAACTGGTTGACATTAAAGTGCTGGATCGCAGCCTGCTCATCCTGAACATTTTCTCGATGCGGGCTCAAACGGCCCAGGCGCGGGTGCAGGTCGAATTAGCTCAATATCAATATATGTATCCCCGGTTGACCCGTATGTGGAGTCACCTGACCAGCCAGAAGGGTGGTGTAGGTATGCGCGGACCGGGTGAAAAGGAACTTGAAACAGACCGCCGGATTGTAAAAGACCGGATTGCTTTCCTGAAGGAAAAACTCGAGAAAATTGACCGGCAAAGCCAGACCCGTAGGAAAGAACGTGATCGGCTTGTTCGGGTGGCGCTGGTGGGCTATACCAACGTTGGAAAGTCGACACTGATGCGGACAATGGCTAAAGCCGACGTATTTGCTGAGAACAAACTCTTCGCTACCGTCGACTCGACAGTACGTAAGGTTACGCTGGGCAATATCCCTTTTCTCTTGACCGATACGGTTGGGTTCATCCGGAAGCTGCCAACGATGCTCATTGAAGCTTTTAAATCGACACTTGACGAGGTACGGGAAGCCGACATTTTGATTCACGTCGTGGACGTATCGCACCCACTGTTTGAAGAGCAGATTGAGGTTGTCAATGCAACACTAGCCGATATCAACGCTGCCGGAACGCCGGGCCGGGATAAGCCAATGATATTGGTCTTTAATAAGATGGACCAGTTCTCACCCCGCAACGAATGGCTAGAGAAGGCTACACCAGCCGATGAGTACGATGAGTTTTCGGGTGACAACACCATGCAGCAGGAAATTGAGGTTCCCATAGCAGTTCAGAAAAAAACCGCCCTGGAGTACCTCAGAAAAACATATCTCGCCCAGAAAGCCGACCACGTTGTGTTTATTTCAGCCGAAACGGGCGAAAACGTTAGTGAACTGCGTGATTTGCTTTACACGCTGGTCAAAGAAAAGCACTACTACATTTATCCGAACTGGGTGAACGTACCACTGTCCGAATCGGCCGAATTCGGCGACGGTTTGGCAGGCTAACGAATTTTTAACATTTTTGCAGTACACGCAGAGACCGGTCCGCCGGTCTCTGTCATTTGGTCCCGTAGTTCAACGGATAGAATAGACGTTTCCTAAACGTTAGATATGGGTTCGATTCCCGTCGGGACCACTTTATTACAACAAAGCCCCCGATGACTATCAATTTGTCATCGGGGGCTTTGTTATTTAGAGAATATCAAGGGGACGTTTTGACCCATTAACTTAACAGGCTCCCAGTTATCGGCAACTGTAATTTTGTTTTTGAAGTTGTTTAGATACCCATTCAGCAGAATAAATCAGATAAAAATGCGCCCATTCCTAATTGCCTGGGAATGGGCGCTTCACTTTACACTTCTACGTTACCGTTTAATAACCTTCATAGTTTTTGATTGCAATCCCGTTGACACCCGTAGCAGATACATACCCACCGTACGACCAAGTCATGTAGTCTGGTGCTCAACAGCATTTGCATTCTCAACCGTGTATTCACTAACAGTACGATCCCGAGCGTCGACTATGATTACATGAACCGGTTTACCCTCCGCACTGCGTATTTTAACCGCCACCACTTCCGCCTGAGTCGTATTACTAGATACACAGACATCGAACGGAACTTTCACCACTGTTGGAGCCGCCATACATGCATTTCTGGCTGGATAAAAGGGGAAGCTGGTTGATGCCTGTGCGATTCACCCGGCTTTTTCTTCAACTCAGCAGTAATTTCAGCGGATTCACCTAATGCGGCCTTTCTACTCAGGTGAACTCTGGGGAGCTTTGTCCAATCAAATAAACGAATTACCTCAAACCACCTTTTCTCCCATGAACACGTACTTTCAATACATTGACCACGTCGTCCTGGTGCTGTGCTTTATCATTACCCTTATTAACACCGTCCGGATGGTGCGCCGGGCAAGCGTACCCGTGCGGAAGGTCCCAGCTTATTTTTTGGTTTTTGGTGCAACAGCCATCGCTACGTTTATGGGCTTCGGACACCTGTTCGAGATCAGCTACCACGCTGTAGAGCGGGCTGTGGCCGGAACGTTTGTGTATGACTTTCGCTTTTACTCGCTTATTCTGATGGGTATGTTGCTGTTAACATTAAGCGTTTATTTGCTCGGCTACATTAAAGAGTTGTTCAAAGGCGTTCGGGGCAGCCGGGGAAACATTGTCCGAACGATAGTGTTCATTGTAGCCGTCAGTGCACCAGCTGGATTCTTCACACCTATTGCTTATATGCCCAGCATAGCCTGTACGATCTCGATGCTGGCCCTGCCCTTCGTAATCAAGGCCAAGGTCGTTAGGTCATATACCCCTACTATAAGCGTTGCGGTTGACGCGGTTTAAGTCTCACAACCCCTTGGCGTCTGGGCCGGTCATTAAGAGACAGGACCAGATGTCTTACCTCTCCCATAAGCAACGTAACACAATGGTAGGAGGTCCGTTACTTATGAAAAATTCATCAGTATCTGTCTAACAGCAGCTACCTTACATTATTCGGTTAATATCGCATTAGGCTTTCACTTGGTGCCGTGCGACGAAGTGAGACCCACAAACCTATTACTAAAAGCACAGCAGCACCCACCCCAACCAGACTTGTAGTTGACGATTTAGCCATCGGAGCTACATCTGGTTGAGTCTCGTAAGTTCCACCGGTTACCGCCAGAATGAGTTGAGTGGTTTGCCTGGGAACATCGAGCTGAGGAAAGTGTCCGCAGTGCGAAAACCAGTGCAAGCGGGCGTCAGGGAACAGCCGCAGGGCAGCTTCAGACTGACTGGGCAGGCAAACCCGGTCCTGGCGTCCCCAACCGATAACCAGGGCCGGTTGAATGGAGCCTGCCGGCGATCCCTGTTGTGTTTCCCCATGAGCCAGGTTATCGAGTAATTCGGTAAAGGTGAGCGTGGGCCTGAACGATCGTAATTCGGTTAAAGCTACT
>DATHAW010000610.1:0-10959 GCA_035296465.1 Spirosoma sp. | reverse complement strand
AATGGGATTGAAAAAGATCCTGATTTGTTGCCTCAATTAGCGACCATTATTCTTGATTTCAACCGCTCGGCAATAAAAGCTTAATCTATGAACCACGTATTTAAAGCGGTGCTGGTCTCGGCGGTTCTGGCGTTTACTCTCACAATGAGTGTGGAGGCAAGCGCACAAAGTTCTAATGAACTGGTTTACACGGTTGTTGAACGACAGCCAGAGTTTCCGGGCGGAAAAGCAGCGTTAAGTCAGTATCTGGCCACCAACATTCGGTTTCCTAGTTCGTTGATGCGTAAAAACTACGATACAGGGCCGGTTGCTGCCAAATTCATTATTGATAAGTCGGGTGCTGTGCGCGATGTCCGGGTGACAACCAAACCAATTGACAAAAACAGGCAGAAAGGGATGCAGGAGTTTATGACCACCATTATAGCCGCCATCGAAAAAATGCCTCGCTGGCGTCCTGGCCAGGTAAACGGCCAGTCCGTAGCCGTTTTTTATACATTACCCATTGAGGTAAATATGCAATAAGTACGTCCTAAAACAGAAAAAGCGCTGACCAACAGCGCTTTTTCTGTTTTAGGACGTACACTACACATTCATCAGCGATTCGCGACGTCGCATCTTGCCGGCCGGAATACCGAACATCATTTTAAACCGGCGGCAGAAATAGGCCGTGTCTTTATAACCCACCTCGGCTCCAATGGCCCGTATGCTTTTCTTGCTGGTACGGAGCAGTCCAACGGCCGCTTCCATACGCTGATACTCGATGTAGTCCTGTGGATTAATACCGGTTAGCATCTTGAAGTACTGCCCTACGTAGTCTTCCGATACGTTAGCTACGTTAGCCAGGACTTTGTTTGACAAGTCGCCACCGAGGTTTTCCTTAATGTAGGCGAAGATGTCGATCAGGCGCGGGTCTTTGAAGTACGTGCTATTGGTAACCAGCTGCTCTACAAAGAGGTGGTTCTTTAAAATGTATCGAACTACTTCAATGACGATTTCTTCGGTTTTTATCTTGATTATACGCCCTTTACCGGCCAGGTCGGTCATATCTTCGGCCAGAATCTGGTCGATGGTATTCGCCAGATGTTCTTCCCGCTTGATGATGAACGGGGGTACGTCGAGCGAGTTGAAAAAGTTAACCGAGTCAAATACCTTAGCCTCGAACGATACATAGCCAAACGAATTGGGAATGTGACCAATTAGTTTGGGGTCGTGGTTGCCCTCCCAGTACGATTCGCGGTGCGTCATAAACTCCTCATTTGAAACGCTCTTGGGATTCGACGGGTCACCGTAGGTAACGGTTACGTGTTTGCCGCCCGGAATGAACAGCATGTCGCCAACGTCTACCTTTATTTTTTCATCGCCAATAGACACATCACCATTATACAGGATCAACAATGTATTCTCGACATCATAGAAATTCTTGATGGTAATTGGCTGTAGAATCCGAATATTACGGGCCTTGATGAACTTGACGCCCAGCGATTCAATAATTTTATTATAGTCTTCCATAACAGAAAAGGTGTGTCCGAAAAATGGTTCTGCGCATAAAGTTGCACAAAACTAATAAGTTGTACAAAACTAATACAAGTATAAAAGTTTCCCTCTGCAAAAAAAATAGTGCGTATCCGCCAGGAACACGCACTATAGCCATAAAAAAATTCTATTTATCTAAGAAACCATTTATCGAACGAGCTCTCGGGCGATCACTAATTTTTGTATTTCCGACGTACCCTCATAAATCTGCGTAATTTTAGCGTCGCGCATCAGACGCTCTACATGGTATTCCTTCACGTAGCCATAGCCGCCATGAACCTGCACGGCTTCGGTAGTGGCCCACATGGAAACATCAGATGCGAATAGTTTAGCCATAGCGGCTGCCCGCACGTAATCTTTCCCCTCATCTTTAAGCCGGGCGGCCTTATACACCAGTAGCCGGGCCGCTTCGATTTTGGTTGCCATCTCGGCCAGTTTAAACTGAATAGCCTGGTGTTCAAAAATCTGCTTCCCGAAAGCCCGGCGTTCCTGGCTGTATTTGAGGGCTAATTCGTAGGCACCAGCCGCGATGCCCAACGCCTGAGCCGCAATGCCAATACGACCGCCGTTCAGCGTCGACATGGCGAACTTAAAACCAAAGCCATCATCGCCAATGCGGTTGGCTTTGGGAACCCGTACGTCGGTGAACAGCAGCGAGTGCGTATCAGACGCCCGAATACCCATTTTATCTTCTTTCTTGCCAACAATGAAGCCCGGTGTCTCTTTTTCAATAATCAGACAATTGATACCCCGGTGTTTTTTCTCCCGGTCGGTTTGGGCAATGACCAAGCAGATATCCGACGAGTTGCCGTTGGTAATCCAGTTTTTGGTGCCGTTTACCAGATAATAATCGCCCTTGTCTTCGGCAGTAGTGGCTTGCGATGTAGCATCCGAACCCGCTTCGGGCTCAGAGAGGCAGAACGCACCAATGGTTTCACCAGACGCTAAGCGGGTTAAGTACGTCTGCTTTTGTTCCTCAGTGCCATAGGCTTCCAACCCATAGCAGACGAGCGAGTTATTGACTGACATGATAACCGAAGCCGACGCGTCGACTTTAGATATTTCCTCCATTGCCAGTACGTAGGAAACCGTGTCCATGCCGCCCCCACCGTAGTTGGGTGATACCATCATACCCATAAAGCCCAACTCGCCCATGCGTTTCACTTGATCGGCTGGAAAACGGGCTTCGTTGTCGCGTTCGACAATGCCGGGCATCAACTCGTTCTGGGCAAAATCACGGGCGGCTTCCTGCACGGCTACGTGCTCTTCCGATAGGTTAAAATTCAATCCCTGTAACTCCAGCATTGCCGTTGCCATCTGAACTGGGTGCTTATTTAGTTTGTGATGAATGGTGTAAAGATACTAAATAATGGCCAAACGGTATGCATGCATACCGTTTAGCCACGGATAACCATAAACTGAAGCATGCGTTCTTATTTCAATTCTCCCGATCTTAATGACCACTACTCGAACAACAGGGTGATCAGCTCAGCCACGCAGGCAGGCTTCTGAGCGCCTTCCACTTCAAACACACATTCAACAATAGCCCGCACGCCATTCGAGTCCTCATTGCTATTTTGGGGTTCCGCATGGTGTAGCCAGGCTTTCATTCGTAAACGGCTTCCAACGGGTACGGCATTGGTGAACCGAATCTTATTAGCTCCGTAGTTGATGCCCATTCTAACCGATTCAACCCGGTAAAGTTCAGCCAGGAGTTTGGGGGCCAGCGAGAGCGTCAGAAATCCATGCGCGATGGCCGTTTTGTAGGGCGATTCGCGCGTAGCGCGTTCAGGATTGGTATGAATCCATTGGTTGTCGCCGGTAGCCTGCGCAAACAGGTCCACCATTGCCTGCGTAATGGTTATGTACTCAGTTTCGCCAAGCGACTGCCCGGCATGGGCCGAAAAGTCGGCCAGGTTAGCGAAGGTTTGCATGCGTACTGTCGTTTTGTGCAATTTTGCCGCCATGACCGAAGCCTATGACGTTTTGTTTTTTGACTACGAAGGCAACCGGCTCGCATACCGTAAAGTTGGGCATGGGCCGGCAATAGTAATAGCGTTTCACGGTTTCGGGCAGAGTAGCCAGGTTTTCAACTCTGTTAATCCGATAATGGGTCATCAGTTCACTGTGGTGGCTGTCGATCTTTTTTTTCATGGCGGGAGTCTTTACCATGCTGGTCATTTATTAACTAAAACCGACTGGCAACGGTTAATCGGGGCCTTCCTGAATGCAGGCCGTATCAACCGGTTTTCACTCATGGGCTTTAGCCTGGGTGGTCGCTTTGCGCTGGCAACGGCCGAAGCTTTTGCCGACCGGCTCGATGGGTTAATCCTGATTGCGCCGGATGGTATCACTCATAGCAACTGGTATCAATTAGCAACGGCAACCCGCGTCGGCCGGTGGTTGTTTCAATACGGATTGCGGCATCTATCTGCCCTGAACCAACTTGGCCACGCCCTTGTCCAGCTGGGTATACTCAACCGAACGGCCATGCTCTTCGCCGAACTGTCACTTAATACGACCAGACAACGAGCGCTGGTGTATGCTGTCTGGACGCAGTTTCGGCTGATCGACCCGGACATCGAAGTGGTCGCTACGTTACTGAACCAACATCGGGTACGGGTGCGGTTCTTCCTGGGTGCCTTCGATCGAATCATACCGAGTGCTTCTATTCTGCCCCTCACAAACAAGTTACAGCGTTACGAACTGGCCGTTCTGAGAACCGGCCACAATCACCTGATTGAATTAGCCGCCGCCCAATTAAGTGAGTGAGTTAAGCCCCTTAGCCGCGTCTTTTTAACGCCTGCTGGAACACGTGCCAGAGTCCGGCAATAGAAACAAGAATTAGCGCTACTATAATCACCTGGCCCCAGATACTCTGATTGGGATTCTCCAGCAGGGTCCGAATCTCGCGGGCTTCCCGACCCGACCAGATTGCCAGTAGTGTTCGGGGCGTCATACCCAGAAACCCACCCAGGAGAATATTTTTGAGTTTTGCTCCCGATAACGCGAATATCAGGTTGGTGAGGCCAAAAGGTAGGATAGGGGAGAGCTTGGCGAAAAAGATAACTTCCAGTTCTTTATCTAAAATACGGTCCAACACCGATTGTGCCTTTGGGTTTCGGCGTAAAAACACCAGAAAACGGTCGTGATCGAACCAGCGTACGATCAGGTTGATGAAAAGGATACCACCAAAATTGATAACAAATAAGGGCAATATGGCCTGCCAACCTAGGAAATAGCCAAAAATGAGTGCTAAAATGGTTGGTGGGGTCAGCCCCGCCGACATAATGGCGAACGCAAGGGTAATACCCGTCCATTGCCAGGTTGTTAATGATCGGATGAACGGTTCGTGCGTAACGGCGTAGTAAGTCAATACCGATGTAAACACAATCGGAAGAACTGACATCAGAATACCCACCAGGGCCGGACCGGTAAATTTCTGTAGAATAGCTGAGGATGGCTTCACTGGGTACGTAACAGGCGAAGGCCAGGTTTTGTGTAAGGTAGAACGGAGGTCAGGACAATTACTACCTTTGTTTCATGAAATTCGGAACCAAAGCCATCCATGCCGGTGTCGAGCCGGACCCCACAACCGGCGCCATTATGACGCCCATTTACCAAACCTCGACGTACGTACAGGAGTCGCCGGGCAGGCACAAGGGCTACGAGTATGCCCGAACCCAGAATCCCACCCGAACGGTGCTGCAAAATAACCTGGCAGCCCTCGAAAACGGTAAACATGGCATCTGCTATTCGTCGGGGTTGGGCGCTACAGACGCCATTCTGAAACTGTTTCGGCCCGGCGACGAGATTATTGCCAGCAACGACCTGTACGGCGGCACGTACCGGATAATGGTGCGCGTATTCCAGGAATTTGGTCTCAAATTTAAGTTCGTCGATTTATCGGACCCTGCTAAACTGGAGGCCGCCGTTACGTCCGCCGAATCGTCGGGCCGAACCAAAATGGTGTGGATAGAAACGCCAACGAATCCGTTGCTCCGCTTAGTCGATATTGAAGCTATTGCAGCTATTACGAAGTCGCACGGCATTCAACTCGTTGTAGACAATACGTTTGCCTCACCGTATCTGCAAAATCCGCTCAACCTCGGAGCCGACATGGTCCTGCACTCGGTCACAAAATACCTCGGTGGTCACTCCGACACCGTTATGGGAGCCATTATCCTGAACGATGACGAAACCGCCCAGCGGTTAACGTTTATTCAGAACGCCTGCGGAGCCGTGCCGGGTCCACAAGACTGCTTTCTGGTCCTGCGTGGTATTAAAACCCTGCACGTTCGGATGGAACGCCACTGCGAGAACGCCCAGAAGGTGGCTCAGTACCTCCAACAACACCCCAAAGTGAGCCAGGTGCATTATCCCGGTCTGGAGTCTCACCCCGGCCATGCCTTAGCCAAACGGCAAATGCGCGGCTTTGGCGGGATGCTGTCGTTTGAGTTGACCGGTGATTCGATGCCCGAAGCAATACGCGTTATGGAAAGCCTTGAGGTGTTTTCATTAGCCGAGTCGTTGGGGGGCGTTGAGTCGCTATGCACACATCCGGCCAGCATGACCCACGCCAGTATTCCAAAAGAAGAACGCGAGAAGAATGGCTTAAAGGACACGCTCATCCGACTCAGTGTTGGTATTGAAGATGTAGACGACCTGATTGGGGATCTGGCGCAGGCAATCGGATAATCGAAGTATGCTCTGATTGCGCAATATAAAAGCCTGCCAATATTAATGCTGGCAGGCTTTTATATTATCGGACTTTGTTTAATTCTATAAGGTTGCCAGATCAATGACGAACCGGTAATGAACGTCGCCCTTAACCATACGGTCGTAGGCTGTGTTGATATCGGCCATTGGAATCACTTCGACGTCGGACATGATATTGTGCTCGGCGCAGTAGTCCAGCATTTCCTGGGTTTCTTTGATGCCACCAATGAGCGAACCCGCTAGCCGACGCCGTTTTGCGATCAGATTGAACGCATGCACCGCCGGTGCTTCGGGCGGAACGCCCAGCAGGACCATTGTTCCGTCCAGACGAAGCAAACCCAGATAGGTATTCAGGTCGAGGGGGGCCGAAACGGTGTTGATTATAAAATCAAAGTAGTTTCTGACTTCTTTCATGGCCTCCCGATCTTTGGTTACTACGAAGCTATGAGCGCCCAACCCCTTCGCATCGGCTTCTTTATTTGGCGATGTGCTCAACACGGTCACTTCGGCCCCCATGGCAGCCGCGAACTTAACTGCCATGTGCCCCAGTCCACCCAGTCCAACAACCGCTACTTTGTGGCCCTGACCAATGTTCCACTGCCGCAGGGGTGAATACGTAGTGATGCCTGCGCAAAGTAGCGGGGCTACGCGTGCCAGATCCAGCTTGTCGGAGATGTGCAATACGAAGTTTTCGGTGACGACAATGTGCTTCGAGTAGCCACCGTACGTTGGCGTTTCCCGGTCCATCTCGGTGCTGTTATACGTGCCGGCATTGCCTGACTCGCAGTACTGTTCCTGATCGTCGACGCAACTGGAGCATTTCTGGCACGAATCAACCATGCAGCCAACTCCCGCCAGGTCGCCGGCTTTAAACGCGCTCACATGCTCGCCTACCTTGGTAACACGACCTACTATTTCGTGGCCGGGCACCATCGGAAACATCGAGCCGCCCCACTCGTCGCGTACCTGGTGAACATCGGAGTGGCAAACGCCACAGTATAAAATTTCAATGGCGACGTCGTGCGGGCCAACCTCACGACGTTCAAAATCAAAAGGGACCAGATCGGCACCAACTTCCTTAGCCGCGTATCCTTTTACTGGAGTCATAGTTTATTCCTAATATTTACGGGTGCCGGTTGGATAAAACACCCCATCTATTACAAACTGGCAAAGTGTATTGTTTTTGGGTTTATAGAGCAAATTGTGTCATACAACTCATAAAGGGTTGTATGACACCATTTGCTGTTTATCTGGATATTTTTGCCTACGCCAGTTTTTTATATTTAATACGTGTTGGGGTAGCATCGGTCCCTAATCGCTTGCGTCGATTTTCTTCGTATTCAGAGAAATTGCCCTCAAACCAGTACACCTGTGAGTCGCCTTCGAAGGCGAGGATGTGTGTGGCGATGCGGTCTAGGAACCAGCGGTCGTGGCTGATGACGACGGCGCAGCCCGCAAAATTCTCCAGACCCTCTTCCAGCGCCCGCAGGGTATTAACGTCGAGGTCGTTGGTTGGCTCATCGAGCAGTAATAAATTGGCCCCTTCTTTAAGGGTCATAGCTAAATGAACCCGGTTACGTTCCCCGCCTGACAGAGTGCCCACTTTCTTTTCCTGATCGGCACCGGCGAAGTTAAACCGGCTCACGTAGGCACGGGCGTTGGCCTGCTTGCCACCCAGCATAATCCAATCGTTGCCACCTGCAATGGTCTCGTACACCGACTTGTTGGGGTCCAGACCATCGTGTTCCTGATCTACATACGCCACTTTCACGGTTTCTCCTACGTCAAATCGTCCGGCATCGGGCTTATCACGGCCAGTAATGAGCTTGAAAAGGGTCGTTTTGCCTGCTCCGTTCGGCCCAATAATGCCCACAATGCCAGCGGGTGGCAATCGGAAGCCCAGATGCTCGAACAGCAGCCGGTCGCCGAAAGCCTTTGCTACGTCGTCAGCTTCGATAACTTTTGACCCCAGTCGCGGACCAGACGGGATAAAGATTTCGAGCCGCTCGTCTTTCTGCCGCGTGTCTTCGTCCAGCAGCTTCTCATAGGCACCCAGCCGGGCTTTCGACTTGGCCTGTCGGGCTTTAGGTGCCATGCGGACCCACTCCAGCTCGCGCTGAAGCGTTTTCTGGCGTTTCGATTCGGTCTTTTCTTCTTTGGCCAGGCGGTTCGACTTTTGTTCGAGCCAGGACGAATAATTGCCTTTCCACGGGATACCTTCGCCCCGGTCGAGTTCGAGAATCCAGCCTGCTACGTTGTCGAGGAAATACCGGTCGTGGGTTACGGCGATAACCGTTCCGGCGTACTGACGCAGATGCTCTTCAAGCCACAACACCGATTCTGCATCGAGATGGTTGGTCGGTTCATCGAGCAGCAGGACGTCGGGTTGCTGAATCAATAGTCGGCACAAGGCTACCCGCCGTTTTTCGCCCCCGGAGAGCGTATCGATCAGAGCTTCAGGGGGTGGGCAACGCAGGGCGTCCATGGCCCGTTCAAGTTTCTGGTCAAGCTCCCAGCCATTTAGGTGATCGATTTTCTCCTGCACTTCGCCCTGACGGGCAATCAGCTTGTCGAAATCGGCATCAGGATCGCCAAAGGCTTCGTTGATCTCTTCAAACTCTTTCAAGAGGTTCACTACTTCCTGCGCGCCTTCTTCAACGATCTCCCGAACGGTGCGGCCAGGGGTAAACTGTGGCTCCTGTTCAAGCATGCCCACCGAGTAGCCGGGGGAGAAAACGACCTCGCCGGTATAGTTTTTATCGATACCCGCGATGATTCGCATGAGTGTCGATTTGCCGGAACCATTCAACCCCAGAACACCGATTTTAGCGCCGTAAAAGAAGGAAAGGTAGATGTTCTTTAGGATTTGTCGGTTGGGCGGAATATTTTTACTCACGCCCGCCATGGAGAATATTATGGTTTCCTGACTCATTAAATTCTGATAGATTTGTAGTTGGCAATAAGACCCAAAATTAACCCACAGCGCAGCCTTAACCAAAAACATAGAATGGAAAACGCTTCACTGGTAGACGAATACGGTTACGTCAAAGACGGAAAGGTATTTTTGAAAGGCTACCTGAATTTTGAAGACCGCCAGATTGGCGAAGTCAAACGTACCGAGCAGGAAGCACTCGATTATTTCAGGAATCGCTTTGTCATCGCCGAAAACAAAGTAAGTCAGTTAGAGCAGGACATTGAAGAAGCCCAGAACAAAGGCTCCTATCTGACGAAGCTGGTTCAGCTCCGCAAAAAGCTGCTTAGTTTCGACGCGCTGGGCAATTTCCCTCCCCTGCTCGAACGCCTTGACACGCAGGAAGATATCTTGTCCGGTTTGATTTCGGTCAATCAGCTCAAAAATCTCGAAATCAAACGGGCTCTGATCACTGAAGCCGAAGCCATTGCTGACAGTACCGAATGGCGCGAAACGGCCGATGCGCTTCAGGAAATCAAAATGAAATGGATCAAAACCGGCCCCGTCGACAAGATGGTCGAGGCTGAAGTTGAAGGTCGGTTTCAGCAACTGCTGGATGGTTTTTTTACCCGTCGTCGTGAATTTTTCAATGAGCAGAATAAAGTTATTCAGGAGCGGCTGGATAAGTATGAAGAACTGATTCGGCTGGCGTTCCGGGCTAACCGACTTGGCGATCTGGATGCGGCTTTTCAAGAAGTTCGGCGGCTCAACAATGCCTGGAAACAGGTAGGCGAAGTGCCAATTAAGAAAAGTGGAAAATTGTATAAGTCGTTTAAGAAGGCAACGACGGCCTTTTACGCCAAATACAACGATGCTAAAGGAATTGTCATCGTGCCGAAGCTTGACCCACGAATCGAGCAGCAGATGAAAATGGCCGATGAAGCAGAGAAACTTTCAAAACAGGCTGATATTTTTGCGGCAGCCGAGCGGGCTAAAGTCCTGCTCAATAGCTGGAAAGAGATTCGGGTGCCATTTAAGTTGCAGGATAAAGCCGTTAATGAGCGATTTCGGGCCGCCTGCGACAAGATTTTTGAACTTAGCTACCTTGGCCGCGTGCTTACCCGCAAATACCCGGCTTTTGAACTGAAAAGTGAGACGGAGCAGATTCGTACCAAGATTCGGGAGATGGAATACCTTGTAAAACGCGAGAAAAGCGACCTTCAGTTTGCGCTTCAGGACGCGGATGGCCTCGACCCAAACAAAGACGAAGACAAGCAGATACTCAATAAAATAAATACCCAAAAGCGTAAGATCGCCATGAAGGAAACGATCCTGCGTGAACTCCAGAAGCAGTTGGAAACGGTGGGGTATTGAGCAAGCATGAATCTTGGGCAAAAGGCCCCGGTGATAAAGTGGGGCACGTTTCATTTTATGGCTTTGTTGTGAAGATATGGAAACAAACACAAGCACATCCGACCCTTTAACCGATGCTGAGTTTCGGACATTAATTCCGCTCAACAAATACGTTCGATTGCACTACTTTACGGATTTGCGTGAGTTTATAAAGACAGATGCCCTGACGAAAGCCATTGTTGACATAGATGGAGTTGACCACCTTGAATTAGCTACGGGCGAGCAGATCCCGCTTGACCGTGTAATTCGAATTGATGGGTATTTGTCGCCGAAGTACCCAGGTTACGACGATTACTCATGCGCCTGTTAGGTAGGTCGGTTGAACGCCCGAAAACACTGCATTTTAACCGTTTTTTGTACTAGCTGACCGTAAGGGTAACTTC
>DATHAW010000609.1:0-1647 GCA_035296465.1 Spirosoma sp. | reverse complement strand
TAGCCTTGACTCAGAACGCCCCAAAAACAGACGCGTAGAAATACGGCTATTAGACGATTAGGCATCGGGTTTATTGGCCTGTGCATTAGTCCGTAATAAAGGCTATCTCTTTTTTCTTGAAGAAGGCCTGCACTAACCTTGGGTCGTTTTCTAGGTATTTGACTTGATCCAGCACTGCTTCCGCCAGTTCAGCAAGGCTAGTAAAAACCTGGTTCTTTAACCTCCGTTTCAGTTGACTCCATACCAATTCGACGGGATTGAGTTCAGGACTGTATGCCGGTAGACGCTCCAGATGAATTCGCCCTGGCCACTCTTTCAAAAATGTTTTTACAGCCTCACTGCGGTGGATGGCGGCCCCATCCCAAATGATGAGCATATCCCGTTTACGATAGCGACCACATAGTTTATTTAGAAACCAGACTATACGCTCACCCGTAAAAGGCTGATCTTGACCAGCCACATACAATCGTCCGTTGGGTGCAATAGCGGCAATTAGACTCAAATGGGCTCGGCCCGCTTGTTCCACCACTACCGGTGTCTGCCCACAAGGTGACCAACTGTGGGCTAATAAGGGCAACAAATAACAAGCACACTCATCTACATATAAAATCACTCTCCCCTCATCCTTGGCTTTTTTTAAGTTCAGGTAAGCGCTCGACTCGCCATTGGGTGACCGCTTGCGCATCTTGCTGGCTGGCTTTTCGCTGCGGCTTCTGACGACTCCAACCCACTTTCTTCAAAATACGGCCTACTTGAGAAGGATCATAACTGACGCCGAATAATTTTTTGATCACTTCATTGACACGGGGACGAGTCCAGATGGCTCCAAGAAAGCCATGATGCTCTGCTCCTTTGTTGAGTTCAGTCATTAATTGGCTGAGTTGGTCAGTGGATAAACGGGCTGGTGCTCCGGTCCGTTTACCTTCTTGTAAGGCTGCTGCCCCTTGCTGCTGGTATCTGTTCAAGGTCCGACTAACCCAGGGCTGCGTTAATCCAAACGCCTGAGCAATCGCTGCTTGCTTCCACCCCGCCTGGCTGAGTTCAACACAACGTCGTCTTAGAGCTTCATAATCAGATTGTTTGTAGCTTGCCATGGAGGCAAAAGTACCGCGCATAACAGACTTACTCACGCATCAATAAGATAAGAGAGGTTATGCAATTTGTGAGCTAATAATACAATTTTTAGCCACTTGAATAACTGTACTCATTTGCTCCCAATAAGCGTTCTACTTGGTATTTCGTTAGGTTTGTAGCACGACACATTAACAGATAAACTGAACTGATGAAACCAAAGCAAATTCGCTTTTTTACCCCCAGGATAATACAGTCAAAGCACCAAATAAGGAGATTGAACCCGTTAAAGAGACAAAACTAGAAGGCTCTATTTCATCGACGGGTAAGTTGGTGTTTCCTAAAAGAACATTCGATCAGTTAGGCTTGCCAACTGATTCACTGCGCTTCCAGATTGGCACTCGGCCGGGCAAACGAAAACTCAAGGTGCTGTAATGCAGTCAGAAATTAGTTTGACAATCCTTAATGGTTCGTTTGCCCGGCTCGTCGGTAAAAACGATAGGCGGCAATCAAATAGCCTATGCTGACCAAACAATATGCCATGGGTAGGGGTTTCTTCCCATTCTGGAAATATAA
>DATHAW010000608.1:0-1629 GCA_035296465.1 Spirosoma sp. | reverse complement strand
AGTGAAGGTAGATAACGCACTGACCTATAAGCAAGTAGTTTTGAGTAAACGGTAAGAGCCAAGTGCCAGGCCGTCACACCGGGGGGGTAAGCCGTTAAATTGGGTGGGCATCGGTAGCCATTGATCGAGTGGGGTACGTACTGAGATGTCATAGTTGCGATTGGACTGGAATTCAACAGCCGTCAGGACACATGCTGCAAGCGGATACGCTGCTACATATTCGGCAGGATCGGTGCGAGTAAGCAGAAAGTTTTTATTGGGTTTAGTAATTATTGGTTTAAAACAGTCTGGTTTGAGCGGTAATCATGGGGCCGCTCTGTTACTGCGACCGCGCTACCCGGATATTGAAATAGATCAGCCACCGGGCCAATGCCTTTGGAACGGCAGGACGAGGAAATTGGCTGGCCCATTGCTTCACGACTTCGGCTGCCGTGGCTACTAAATTGTCGAGTTCGGCCGCGTTGGGCTGCTCTGAAGGCGAAACCACCTGAAGGTCCTGCGCTGATGCACAGCCCAGCGACAGGATTAATGCCAGGGGGTGATACGTTTTTATGTTGATTCAGGGTCGTTTTTCTGTGGTTGGCGATGAGTTTTTAGCAATGAGGCTGTCCGGTTCCGTTGGTTGGTTAGCCATTACAATACGTCCGGCAACTGGCGACTCAATTCGGAATCCCTGCGTGTGCCGGGCGCTGCGGTTACTAACCACAACCGTGTAAGCACCATACGGTAAGGCCGATATATTGAATCGGCCGTAGTACGTCGGATTCGCTACATAGTCGTCGTAAACCATTTTCTGCGCTTCATTCACAATCTGTATACGTACCCCTTCGGACGACCGGTTTTCAAGGCGAATTTTGATGGCCTCTTTCCGGGCATCGGGGTAGATGAAAGCGCGGAGATTAACGGGTGATTCGGCGAGGTAATCACGACCGGCGAAGGTCTGGGCGTAGAGCGAAGGCGACGTCAGAGCAAGTGAACCGAATAGTACGCTTACTGTTATGCTGCGTAGAGCTGGATTTGTGAGAAACGTTTTCATGGTGTGGATGGTCATTAATGATTACTTAGTCGCAAACAACTGCCTTTAGGATAACACAGGAACGGATACCCCGTCATGGGTTGACCACTACAAACGTATAGAGCCTAAACGTGAGCTGAAAAGAGGATGGGGGGAGTGGTATGAAATTTCGCGTGAGCCGTTGATTTTGTGAGGGAGACAAGTGAACGGTCAACGAACCGGCTCACGCGAAAAAACGACCACTCACTCAAAAAAGGAACAGGCTTAGTCGGGTTGAGGTGCGGAATGAGGCTGTTTATCAGTACCTTGTCTATCATTCAAAGTCCTATGCGCCCGCTTCTGCTCCTGACGCTATTGCTAAACTGGTCTGTTGCCATTGGGCAGGAGAAGCCGCTGATGTTGCCCGGCAGGTTGCCGGCGGCCGGGAAGGATATTGGGCCTTACACCACATTTTATGAAGATGATTCGGTCGATACGCTGTCGGCAGCCGTTATTTTGACAAAACCATTCTGGCCATCTTTACAGCAACTGACCGACCGGCTCTCAACCCGGAAACCCATAACTAAATGGCTGCGCTTTACGCTTCAGAACAACAGCTCCCATCAATCCATTAA
>DATHAW010000607.1:0-6415 GCA_035296465.1 Spirosoma sp. | reverse complement strand
AAACGTTTTTCAGTTATATACCTGCTCCGTGAGCAGTATCATCATATTGCCTGTAACACCCGATCGGAAGCTACTGAAGTTTTGCAAAAGTTACAGCTTGATATGAAGCGGACGCCGGTTGGTGTCTACGACGCAAAGACCGAACTGTTTGAGTGGGAGCCTACACGCCAGCATACTTACAATGGTGCTAACATTCAGGAGCAGAGCAAGCTGGCTGACCAGATCATAACCATCGCTCAGGCATTACGCCATCGGGATGCAAACTGGGTTCCGGCCTTGAACAGGCAAAGTTTTTTCGCCTAAACGAACTGATTCAAAACACAGCTGTGTCAACTGGGCAGACAGCCTTTAGGGAGCAGAAAACGATGCGTATATAGTAAGCCGGTTAGTTGGTTGTCTTTTGTTGGTTATACAGGCTTGCTACGTTAGTGGAGCCTCAATACGCTCCTAACTCTCAGCCTACTATGGCTTACCCGATGAACCGCCGGAATTTTCTGAAGACGGGTAGTGCTGGTGCACTTAGTCTAGCCCTGCTGCCGGGCCTGACCCGCCGGGTGGCCCCGAGCGACCGACTGCGGGTGGCTCACATCGGTCTGAATGGTATGGGCACCAACCACCTTAACTGGTTTGCTCAACTGCCCGATGTGGAGGTGGTTGGCCTGTGCGATGTTGATGAAACGCACGTAAATAAAGCACTCGGCGTCTTACAGAAAATACACCCCGACACGAAGGCCAAAACCTATGCCGATTTTCGACATCTGCTGGACCGGCCCGATATTGACGCTATCACCTGCGCCACACCTGACCACTGGCACGCCCAGATCGCCATTATGGCATTTCAGGCAGGCAAGGATGTGTATGGCGAGAAGCCCCTGTCCTATAGCGTTCGGGAAGGGCAGCAGATGCTGAAGGCGCTCAATCGCCATGACCGTATCTTTCAGTTGGGTACGCAGATTCACGCGGGGGACAATTACCACCGGGTAGTCGAGATCATCCGGGCCGGCGCCATTGGGAAGGTGCATACGGTGCGGCTTTGGAAAACGGGTTTCCCCCCCGTGCTGGGTCCGGCCAATTACCAAACGCCACCCCCTACGCTCAACTGGGATATGTGGCTGGGACCAGCTCCGGTATCACTATACACCCCCGAACGGTGCCATGTCAATTATCGGTACTTTCTGGATTATTCGGGGGGAGTATTTCAGGATTTCTGGTCCCACATTGCCGATGTCGTCTGGTGGTCAATTAACCCCACGGGTCTGCGCAGCATCCAGGCGAAAGGTGGAGCACCCGAGGGTATTGCCGACGCGCCCAAATGGATTGATATAGATTATGAATTCGATGGTCTTACCCTCCACTGGACCAGCACACCACCAAACATACCGGGTGCCGAAAAGCGGCATATTGGAGCCTACTTCGAGGGCGACAAAGGGACACTCATCTGCGACTATCAAACCCGTGAAATAACCATCAACGGGGTTACAATGACCGACGTACCGGATATACCTATTACCATTGAACGCTCACCAGGCCATCAGCAGAATTTTGTTAACGCCGTTAAATCACGGCAGCAGCCGGAGTCAAATCTGGCCTATGCCCGGCAGATGACCCTGCCTATGCACCTGGGACTAATTTCGTATCGACTGGGCCAGCCACTGGAATGGAATGCCCGTAAAGAGAAATTCCGCCATAACACCGAAGCAAATTCTCTGTTGTCGCGCACGTACCGAAACGGATGGAACCTGATGTAGTATAAATAAAGCTATCCCAAAATAAATGCCGGGCCGGACTACAAAACGTAGTCCGGCCCGGCATTTTAATAAATTATCCGAGAAGAAATAGAGCCTAACGGAAACCGTGCTGGCCTAAATGCTGAACGTCGTCGTCGTGGCGGGGGTTCACACCCATAACGATGCCACCCTGTTTAATGCCCGCTTCGTACTCCTTCGCCTTCTCGTCGGGTATGCCCGAACCAACCAGCGCACCAATCAGACCGCCCGTCAGGCCGCCTGCACCGGCACCGGCCAGACCGGCCGCCAGAGGCCCTGCTACTACCAGACCAATACCTGGCAAAATCAGGTTTGAACCGATAGCGGCAATGGCGGCAGCAACTGCACCCAACGTGCCGCCAATGGCAGAGCCAATGCCCGCATTTTCCATGGCTTTGTTACCAAGGGCTGTGTCATCGTCGTCGTGGCGCTTGGCAAAATGCTTGTCGCGCGTCTCGTCCGACATGAGCACATTAATGTCTTTATCGGTGTAGCCCCGGCTTTGCAGCGTTGCGTACGCTTTTTCGGCGCTTTCCCGGTCGTTGTACATCGTTGTCAGCATTCGCTGGTTTTGACCCGACGAACCTGTCGAAGATGATGTGTTCATGTTCGAGTTAGTTGACGATTGGTTTGTGTTACCTTCCATTGTTTTATTGGTTTAATGTTGACTAATGGCTCTTCTACGGTTTAGGCGAGCTACTGTTCTAACAGGAGTTCCCTGGCATTGTTCAGAAGAATTGATTGAACGGGAAGGCAAAAGTACATATCAGCCCGGATCGAGCTGCTTCTCAGGCTATGATGCCGATGCGATTCGAGTCAGAATGATAATTGATGGCCAACAGCCATCACAATCGTTACATACGGGCGTCGGCTGATGTAGACTGATGATTGATTCAGTAAAAACAGACAGCGCCTGTCTTACTGAGTAGCGTAATAGACTCATTGCGTTTCTCATATTGTGCTGATGACCACCCGAAGATTGTTTCTCAAAAAGGCAGGCGGCTCTGTGGCGCTGGCCACTGTGAACCCAGCCACTATGCTGGCAAATCCAACTCAGACCAGTGGCAGAACGAGTGAAGACTTGTTTAAGCTGGGAATGGCTGGTTACAGCTTTGTCCACTTCAAGCTGGATCAGTCGCTGGAAATGATGAAAAAAACCGACGTACATTATTTATGTATCAAGGATTTTCATCTGCCCTATAACAGCACCGCCGAACAGATCAGCCTGTTTCATGAAACGCTTAAAAAAGCAGACGTTACGGGCTATGCTGTGGGGCCTATCTACATGAAAACCACGCAGGAGATTGATAATGCATTCGACTACGCCCGGCGCGTGGGAGTAAAACTGATCGTTGGTGTGCCAAACCCTGAGGTTTTACCGTATGTCGATAAAAAGGTAAAGGAGTTTGATATGCGGTATGCGATTCACATCCACGGGCCGGACATTAAGCTTTGGCCAAACGCATCCTCCGTTATTGATGCCGTTAAGAACCTGGACCCGCGCATGGGCCTCTGTTTTGATATGGGCCACGATACCCGCTTTGGGGATGATGCCATTGCCGATTTGGAAAAATACGCCAAACGTATTTTTGATATTCACCTGAAAAACGTGACGGCGGCTTCAAAAGAAGGAAAAACCTGCGAACTAAGCCGGGGCGTTATCGACATACCGGCGTTTGTTCAGATGCTGCGTAAGGTGAAATACGATGGTGTTTGTAGCCTGGAATATGAAAAAGACATGAAAGACCAGCTGGCCGGTATTGCCGAATCAGTGGGCTATTTCAAAGGTGTTTGTGATGCGTCGTCTAAAGCAGGCCGACGGAAAGCCTGATAACAGCGCACCCTATAAGCGGTAAGAAACTCTTAAAATCAGTTCAGTGAATGAATAACTCAAGACGCGACTTTATTAAAACAACTGCTTTAGGTACCGCCGGACTCACCGTAGGCGGATTGACCAGCGGTATGTCTGCCAAAAGCTACGCCAAAATTATTGGTGCTAACGAGCGGATCAACATCGCCATTATTGGACTGGGTCGGCGATTAGGGGCCTACTATGATCCGGTCTCGCGCAAAGACAGCAATGTGGAGTTGGTGTATCTGTGCGACGTAATGAAAAGTCAGCGCGAAGCAGGCGCCAAAAAATGGGCCAAGTACATCACCAACACGCCCAAGCTGGAGAACGACATACGCAAAGTGATTGCCGACAAACAGGTGGATGCCATTTTTAATGCGACACCCGACCACTGGCATGCACCGGGTACGTGGCTGGCCGTTCAGGGCGGCAAACACGTATACGTAGAGAAGCCCTGCAGTCATAATCCCCGCGAAGGTGAGATATTGGCCGAATGCCAGAAAAAATACGGCAAGATCATCCAGATGGGCAATCAGCAGCGCTCGGCCGTAGAGTCTATTGACATTATCAACCAGATTCACAACGGCGTTATCGGTACGGCCTACAAAGCTGTTGCCTTTTATGCCGCTACCCGGGGCGAAGTGCCCATTCCGAAGGCAGCCCCAGCCCCCGATGGACTGGATTGGGAGTTGTTTCAGGGACCCGCTCCCCGGCGTCCCTACACGCACGACACCTGGGATTACAACTGGCACTGGTACGGCTGGGACTACGGCACGGCTGAAAGCGGCAACAACGCTACCCACGAACTGGACGTAGCGCGCTGGGCCCTGCAGGTCGAATATCCGGAGAATGTTACGGTTGAGGCCGCTAAACTGTCGTTTCCTGAGGATGGTTGGGCCATGTACGATACCATGGATGCTACGTTCCGCTTTCCCGGCAACAAGATTATTAAATGGGATGGCAAGAGCCGGAATGGCCATAAAACGTAAAGCAGCGACCGGGGCACGATCATCTATGGCAGCAATGGTACCGTTTACGTTGACCGGGATGGTTATAAGCTGTTCAACCGCGAGGGTAAGGTTATCAAAGACAGTAAAGCCACCGGGTCTGAAGCCGGAACGGCCCTGGGCGGTGGTGGTGACATGACCACGCGGCACGTTGTTAATTTCTTCGAAGCCATCCGGGGCAAAGCTAAACAAGCCTCACCCATTGACGAAGGTGCTAAGAGTACGTTACTCTGTCACTTGGCCAACATTGCCTACCGCACAAACAAATCGTTGGAGGTCGATACGAAAAACGGCCATATCCGTGATCGCGACGCCATGAAGCTATGGAGCCGTGAGTATGAGAAAGGGTGGGAGCCCCCGTTTTAAGCGCTGAAACTGGTTTTCAGTAATTAGTGATATACAGCGAATGGCTCTGTCGCTCGTTGGTCGTTATGCTATGCTCCCTGCCCTATGAAACGAAGAGATTTTGTGAAAACCACCGGTTTGCTGGGCGGAGCGTATGCCTTGTCTGGGCACGTGGCAATGGCTGACCCCGTTTTGCCCACGTCAAAAAACTGGCTCGATGGGCCAATGCGGTGGGTACAACTCGCTTTTGTTGAACGCGATCCCGGACAGTATGATCCTGATTTCTGGCTCAGTTATTTTAAACGGATTCATGCCGATGGAGCTCTGTTAAGTGCGGGTGGAGTCGTTGCGTTTTATCCAACCAACATTCTGCTGCACCACCGGAGCGATTTTCTGGGGAATGCCGATACGTTGGGGTATCTGGTGGAAGGGTGTCGAAAACAGGGTATGTCGATCATCCTGCGCACCGACCCCCATGCCGCCCGGCAAAATGTACACGACGCTCATCCCGACTGGATTGCTGTTACGGCCGATGGACAAAAACGCCGTCATTGGGCCAATCCTGACCTGTGGGTTACCTGTGCGCTGGGACCGTATAACTTCCAGTTTATGCCGCAGGTGAATACCGAAATCATGCAGCGCTACAAGCCCGAAGGAATCTTCTCGAACCGATGGGCCGGTCATGATATCTGTTACTGTGAGCACTGCAGCCGGAACTTCAAGTCCTATGCCGGTCTGGAACTTCCCAAAAAAGCAGACAAGTTCGATTCGACGTACCGCCAGTATGCCGAGTGGCGGGTGAAGCGCCTGCGGGAGGTGTGGGCCCTTTGGGATGCCGGAATCCGCAAACAGCGGCCCACTTCCCGTTTCATACCCAATGGTTTTCCCGACAAAGTAGTGACGGGAAAAGAGGCCGACCTTTTCTTTGCTGATCAGCAGGCACGGCGGGGTCTAACGGCCCCGTGGTCGAATGGAAAAGGAGCCAAAGAGTTGCGGTCCACGCTTGGCCTTAAGCCGCTAATCGGTATTTTCAGCGTGGGGATCGAGGAAGAGTTTCGGTGGAAGGATTCGGTGCAGAGCGATGCTGAAATCAGAATTTGGGTAGCCGAAGGAACCGCCAATGGGATGCGCCCTTGCTTCGTAAAATTTGGGGGTGTCATTTATGATAAGCGATGGATGGATGCAGTGGCTACGCTGTATGAAGGCTACCACCGGCATGAAAAATACCTTCGCAACACGGCTTCGCTAGCCAGGGTAGGGGTCGTGTACTCGGAACAGACAGACCGAAATTACGGTGGCAAGCCGTGGCAACAGAAAAGCGGGGACCACCTGGACGGAATGTACCATGCGCTGGTCGAGAGCCGCACCCCCTTCGATATGGTCAACGACCGGTTGCTGGAACCCGGGGACCTGAGCCGTTTCAAACTCCTGATTCTGCCAAATAC
>DATHAW010000606.1:0-4520 GCA_035296465.1 Spirosoma sp. | reverse complement strand
CTCGCTCGTAATGTCCCTGCAAACTTGTAAACGGTCAGACCATGCGGGTTTCTAAAACCCGCATGGTCTTTATCTTTGCCCTCCTAACTGTTTAAACCAGCCAATACCTTGAAATCAAAAAATCTCGTTAGCCTGTCGGTGGCGCTCGTTTTCCTCGTTCTGTCCGTGACGGGGCTACTCATCTACTTTGCGCAGGGTTCCCACGCCGTTGAACACATTCACGCCTGGTTTGGTATCCTGTTTGTGGCAGCAGCCCTGTTTCACATCGTCAACAACTGGTCGTCTATAGTCGGTTACAGCAAAGACCGCCGAACAGGGGGCATCCGGCGGGAATTTGTGATACCAGCACTGGTGGCGGTTGTATTTGCCGGGGGCATTGCCGCCGACCTGCCCGTCTTTGGTAAGCTGGCCAATGCCGGCAAAACGCTGGTGCGGGGCAACGCCCCCCCACGTGGGCCAATAGCGCAGGCCTCCGTCGACTCCATTGCCCGCGCCACCGAAATGGCCTATACGGACGCTTTCAGCAAAGGCGATACAACCGCAGTGAAGGCAATTCTGGCTGATAAAACAGCGATATTAACTGAGGACGGGACATTAATGAAAAACCCCCACCAGCTCAGGGCTATCAGCGAGCCGATGCAGCCAACCATTGACCGGGCTGAAGCCCTCACCGATAATGTGATTGTGGTGCAGGGTACCTCGACAAACGCAGTCAGAAACAGTACCCTTATCTTTACGCACGTACTGAAGAAGAACGGCGACAAGTGGCAGATTGCCGCCGTGCAAACAGCCCGTCCCGCAACAAAACTGGTTCAAACGACAGCCGCTAACTAAAACGCGCAAACCTGCCCTAATTGCAACGAAGCCCTGCTGCCCGACGTATCCATTCATAAAAAGGGGTCAGTCAATATGGGGTTTTAACGCTGGGTACCCGGCTAAAAACTAACCGCCAGACTTGTCGTGAGGCTTGCGTTGGTTCGGCTCAGGCCCTGCGCGGTCTCAAAAATAGCGGCCTTACCCGCGTATACTTTGCCTTCCACACGAAACAGAGCCATTCCGTTGAGGAGGGCGTAGTCGTAACCCAGTGAGTAGCCAACCGTCTTGAAACCGGGTATCGGGATCATGACCCCTTCCTGGTCGTCATAATATTCAAGCCGGCCATTCACGTAGCTCCGGCCGGTGGTTTTGTAGCGGGCGATCAGGACGGGCGAATACCAGACGTAACTGCCACGGCCCACCCGCCCGCCATTGCTGGTCACCGGCCTGCGATCCGCACCGATGTCGAAGCCCAGAATGACGCCAAAACGCCCAGCTGGGTTTACAATCGCGTAGAGATTATGATAAACTCGTCGCTGGCGGAGCGAATCAGGCCGGTCTGAGCCAATGAAGCTGCTCCAGTTCAGTGTTAGTTTGGCCGATGGCCGGTACTGTACCTGGGTACTAAACGAGGGACCGCTGTAGCCGGCTAGCCGCGTAATGTGCTGCCAGCCGTTGACGACCGACCCAACCAGCGTCCACTTACCCGTGGGTTGGTCAGCGGTTACAGTTGTGTAGGTCACTTTGACACCCGACAGATAGTACGGAGAATTTTCGGCCACTATGCTGCGTGTCAGCGTCCAGCAGTCTTTAGAAATAGCGCTTTCAAAGCCGATATGTGAAGAGAAAATACCCGCGTCGAGCCAGCAGTCACGGTTTTCGGACAGTTTCAGGCCGACATTGGCTTCAAAAAGGGGCCGGACCAATTCCTGTTCGGACGCGTAGTTGTATTGCGGATAGGTGCCGGCCTGCAGCGCCAGGTTCGCCCGGACACGCTCGTCGGTGTAGGCCAGTCTGGCAAACGCCAGGTTAATGTTAACCTCGCGGTTGCGCTTGTGATTGTACAAAAAGCCGGGCCGCTCCTGCGCCGTTTTACGGGCGCTGAAATCGTGGACGTAATACGTTTCGACGTAGCCGGTTACCGAAAATTTTGCTCCAATACCGGCTGATGCGAAAGCAGGCGGGGACGACGCCGACAGCGTGTCGGTGGTTTGTGCGAACGCTGTACAGCAAGCCGCAGCAAACACAACAGCGGTCAGAATCGGTTTCATACGGGCAAGCCAGTCCGGATTGATCAATTATGCCTCAGTGTATTCCAGAATTGATTTCGATATAACTCATCAGTTCGTCTACGGTGAATGATTCCAGAGAGGGCCTCACGAAGTCGGCCTGCGTCAGCACCTCGGGCAAACCAAGACCAACCACAAACATACCGCCCCGTTTGCCCGCTTCTACACCCGCCACGGCGTCTTCAAATACAACGCACTCGGCAGGCCGAACACCTAGTTCAGCAGCCCCCTTCGTAAATACCTCCGGGTCGGGCTTTCCTTTGCTGATTTTATTGCCGTCGATGATGGCATCGAACACATTGCTCATGCCGATACGCTCCAGAATCAGCGGAGCATTCTTGCTAACCGATCCAAGCGCCGTCGGCAGACCCATCTGGCGTACCTGTGAGAAGAAAGCGGGCACACCAGGCAAAATATCATCCGATGTCATGCGGCTGACAAGCTCCAGATACCATTCGTTTTTCTGGGTAGCCAGTCGGATTTTCTCTTCATCGGGTAAGGTCAGATGGCCGTGCGCCAGAATAATATCAAGCGAATCGGTCCGGCTAACGCCCTTAAGTTGCTCATTGAATTCCTCCGAGATGTCGAACCCAAGTTCATTGGCCAGCCGCTTCCAGGCCTGGTAGTGATAAATGGCGGTGTCGACAATGACACCATCAAGGTCAAACAAAAAGGCTTTGATAGGCATACGTGGTTGGAGTTATCGAACGGTAAAAGTAGCCGATTCAGCCGTTCCTTCGTCTCAGGCAAAAATACTTCCGCTAAAATTTGCACAATCAATTTTTAATCAATTTACTTTGTATATCAAAGTACTTTTAGAAATAACAAACAAATGGAACAATTGACTTCGCCTGTTCAACCCGATTCGCTGGTAGACCGTATCAATCGCTGGCTTCGTACGTCTATCATGCTAAAACTGGTCGTTATTGGTTTCCTAATGCTGGTCCTGTTGATTCCGACCGGGATGCTGCAGACCCTGATTAACGAACGGGAAGCCACCCGCAATGGCGCCATGGCGGAGGTAAGCGCCAAGTGGGGTGGCGAACAGATCATTGGCGGACCGATTCTGTCGGTGCCGTATGAGGCCTTTACCAAAGACGCAAAAGGACTGGTGCAAAGTCAGACGGCTTATGCGCATTTCCTGCCCGAGGATTTAGCGTTCGACGGAGCCATCCGCCCGGATCAGCGCAATAGAGGCATTTTTAAGGTAATGCTTTACAATACACGGCTGACCATCCGGGGTAGTTTCCGGAAGCCATCCGTTACGTCGCTGGGCTTACTACCCGATCGTATGCAATGGGACAAGGCATTTTTATCATTGGGTATCAGCGACATGAAAGGAATTCGCGACGCGATAACCGTTCGCGTGAACAACCGGGCGCTGGCTGTTGAGCCGGGTATTCCCAGCAGCGATGTGCTGGCATCGGGGGTGAGCGCTCCCATCGCGCTTGATGCGGAAACATTCCAGTTTGAATCGGTTATCAATTTGAACGGCAGTACGCAGTTACGTTTTCTACCACTGGGAAAAGAAACACGGGTACGGCTGCAATCGTCCTGGACAACGCCCAGTTTCACCGGCTCCTTTCTGCCCGATGGGCGTACCATTAGCTCACAGGGTTTCCAGGCGTCGTGGAAGGTTCTCCAGTTTAATCGAAATTTCCCGCAGCAGGGCATTGGTAATTTTCTTGGCAAAGCGAACGCCAGATCGGACAACGATTTGTCGGCCTTTGGCGTCAGGCTCCTGCTGCCGGTGGATGAATACCAGAAAACGATGCGCTCGGCCAAGTACAGTATTGTGTTCATTATGCTCACGTTTGTGGCCTTTTTCTTTGTCGAAATTCTCGACCGCCGACGCATTCACCCGATTCAGTATTTGCTGGTTGGCTTTGCCATCTGTTTGTTTTATCTGCTGTTGCTGTCTATCTCCGAACACATGTCGTTCGACTGGGCCTACCTGATCGGCAGCGGGATTATTTTGGCCCTGATTACATTTTATATCCGCTATGTTTTTCAGAATCTCCGCCTGACCGCTCTATTCAGCGGGGTTCTGGCGCTGCTCTACGGGTTTTTCTATTCGCTGCTTCAACTGGAAGATTACTCACTGCTACTCGGAAGTTTCGGTCTGCTGCTAATCCTGGGTCTGATCATGTACCTGACCCGCCACGTCAACTGGTATCGCGCCTACGAACCGAACGTAGCGCAAGCCTAAACGAACGCAGCGTTTCCCTAACGATTAAATTTTTTGGGAAACACTACGTTCGCTACTTTATATAAGACGCTCTGATGGTAATGACAAGTCAGTTTATCCTATTAAGTCAAGGTGTTCAATGGCTCCTACTTTGAGGCATAAGTTCTTTCTGACCTGTATACGGATACGTAGATAATTGCCTCGAAATGAGTGGCATTTGAGCTATA
>DATHAW010000605.1:0-3476 GCA_035296465.1 Spirosoma sp. | reverse complement strand
GGTCAGGATTATGGCTTATCGCAGCAAACTGGTTTTTTGAAAACGGCCGGTTATTTAATGAACATGACTGGGCCGTCGGGTAACTCGTTTAATTACTCCGATGCGGCAACGGGTGGTAGCCTGCAACCTGCTATGTTCTGGTTTGCCAGCAAGGTAAAAGATCCTTCGTTATTATGGGTTGAGCGTAGCCGGTTACTGAATAACGGAGCCCAAAAAGAGGTCAATGACCGGTTGTTGCCAGCCGCTATACTTTGGAGCGGAGGCATTGCTATGAGCCGGATTTCGGAGCCTAAATCGAAGGTATGGGTTGGCAGCGGGAAAAGCCCGGTTGCCCTGATGCGAAGCTCGTGGACCGACCCCAACGCCATCTTTGTTGGCCTTAAAGCCGGGACGCCTTCGGCGAGCCACGCTCATATGGACGTTGGCTCGTTTGTGATGGAAGCCGATGGAATCCGATGGGCCATGGATTTTGGGATGCAGGATTATAATTCGCTGGAAACGAAAGGCGTGAAACTCTGGGACGGTGCCCAAAACTCGCAACGCTGGCAGGTATACCGGTATGCCAACTTTGTGCATAACACCCTCACCGTCAACAACGAATTGCAGAAGGTAGCCGGAAAAGCTCCTATTACCAGTTCGTCCACCAATCCAGCGTTCACCAGCGCTACCACCGACCTGACTGAGTTATACAAAGGATTGCTCGCGAAAGCCAACCGGGGCATTGCAATCGTTAACCAAGACCACGTAGTGGTACGGGATGAACTGGAGGCAGGTTCTAATGAAGCTACCGTTCGCTGGAGCCTGTTAACGGCTGCCGATGTCAATATTACGGGTAAGAATCGGGCAGAGCTGACCAAAAATGGCAGAAAGCTCATTCTCCAGATTCAGGAGCCTGCTCAAGTTAGCTTGAAAAAGGGATCGACCGAGCCACCCCATGACTATGATGCGCCAAATCCCGGCACAACGCTGGTAAGCTTTGAGGTAACAATGCCCGTCAATACGAAACGTGCCCTGACGGTGTTGCTCATTCCCGAAAAGGCTGCAGCGAAAGCCACGCAACCGGTGGAACCACTGGCGGCCTGGCCCCAGTAGCGATTTGGCCATCGTCATGAAAGGTCACTTCAGAATTGCTGAAACAGGCCAACCATTACAGCATAACCTCAGAAAGTGGCTCGTCGATCTGGGTTTGGTTGTTTCGGGAATGGATCACTCGTTGACCAACCAGGAGCACCAGCAAACCACTAACCACGCAGAATTGCATCATGCACACCATTGGAATGGCAGTATTATTATGCAAGACACTGACGGCCCCGGAAATAAGCGCACCAAATCCCATTCTAAAACTGCCCATCAGGGCCGCAGCACTGCCTGCATGCCTGGTAAAAGGCGCCAGCGAAAGAGCGGATGCATTCGGAGCCACTAATCCCTGACCACACAGAAAGGCAAAGAGCATCAGAATCAGGCCGTATTGGCCATACCACCCCGCCCACGTTCCCAACACCAGAAATACCCCGACAACCGATTGATAAACCAATGTTGCGAAAACGATTTGTTCGCTGGTGAATCGCTTCAGCAGGAGATGATTCAACTGATTTGGCGCCAGAATGGCTACGGCCAGGAAGGCGAAAATCCAGCCATATTCCTGTTCACTGACTTTGTAAATAGTCATGAACACATCGGGGGAGCCAGCAATATAAGCGAACGGTGCCGACGCAGCAATGCCGCCCGTGACCGCGTAGGTTAGAAACTGGGGCTGTTTGAGAACCGTATAAAAGTTGCTCAGCACGGCCTGCGGACGTAGCGATAAGGACGCATCTGCCGTTCGGCCATTTGGTAGCATGTAAACGATGCCCACCAAAATCAACGCTGTAATGATAGCCAGAATAATAAAGATCGAATGCCAGCCAAAAGCAACAGTAGCATAGCCGCCAATGGTGGGAGCAATCATGGGCGAAATGGCCACTACAAGCGTAAGCAACGAAAACACCTGGGCAATCTTGTCAACCGGGAATAGATCACGCACTAACGCCTGAGCGGCCACCATACCTACGCAACCGCCCAGCGCCTGCAGGAGCCGCATCAAAATCAGGGTTTCGATGGACGTACTCAAGGCGCACCCCACCGAAGCCAGCATATAAACGGCTAAACCAGCATAGAGTGGGCGCTTGCGGCCAAACCGATCCAGCAACGGACCGTAGAGGAGTTGACCCACCGAAATACCAACCAGATAAGCCGTTAGGGATAATTGAACTTGGGAAATCGACGTACGCAGGTCTTTGGCAATAGCCGGAAATCCCGGCAGATACATGTCAATGGAAAAGGGGCTGATCGTCGAAATCGTCCCTAAAATCAGGATAATAAAAAATTGCTGTCGACGCGACATAACGCTGAAACTGGTACATGAGTATAGACGCTCAATAAGAAACGAATGTTCCAGGGGTCTTTGGGGAAGTTAGTCAAATCATTTTGTCGACACACACTTTGCCAGTGCTCGCGAGGCTACGAGCCAATGGTGTTGATACAAGTAGAGCAGAGTTGATTAAATAACCGAATAGAATTAGGTTGCAAACCAATTAATTCCTGCTTCTAATTTCCTCTTACCCCTTTCGAATGAAAGCGTCTAAAATTGGTCTGTTTCTATTGCTTCTACTGGTAGCCGTTGGGTCGCCGGCTCAGATAATTACTAAGCTCAGCCAGGTGCGGGTACAGGGTAATAAGTTTATTACAGCAGAAGGCAAAACGATGGTCTTTAGGGGACTAAACGCCAGCGACCCCGATAGGCTCGAAAAGAGCGGCCACTGGGATAAGGCCTATTTTGAGGAGATGAAACGTTGGGGCGCTACGCTCGTCCGTTTTCCGGTGCACCCAACGGCGTGGCGTAGTCGGGGCAAAGACCAGTACCTGCAACTGCTGGATAAAGGCGTAGCCTGGGCAACTGAACTGGGTTTGTATGTTGTCATTGACTGGCACAGCATTGGTAACCTCAAGAATGAAATGTACCAGAACGGCATGTACGAAACCACGCAAAAAGAGTCGTTCGAGTTCTGGCGTACGATGGCTGAGCATTACAAAGACAATACGACGGTCGCCTTTTTCGAGCTGTTCAATGAGCCTACCGTCATGGGCGGTAAGCTGGGTACCTGTAGCTGGGATGAATGGAAAAAACTCATGGAGGAAACCATCACCATCATCCGGGCCAATGGTGCCAAAGCCATTCCGCTGGTGGCTGGTTTCAACTGGGCCTATGATCTTAAGGAGGTGGCGAAAAACCCGATCAAGGCTGAGGGTATTGCCTACGTGAGCCACCCGTATCCTATGAAGCGTGAAAAGCCCTGGGAGGATAAATGGACCGCCGACTGGGGCTTTGTGGCCAAAAAGTATCCGCTAGTCCTGACGGAGATCGGCTTTTGCGGCCCCGACGACAAAGGCGCTCATGTTCCCGTCATCAGCGATGAGTCGTACGGCGAGGCCATTAC
>DATHAW010000604.1:0-5667 GCA_035296465.1 Spirosoma sp. | reverse complement strand
AGTTGGTGAAGATTGTCACGATCTGTTCGATCAGGGCCATCCCGTCCGTCGAGATATCGTCCAGTCTCCCCACAAACGGCGATACGTAGGTGGCACCCGCTTTAGCCGCCAGCAACGCCTGCCCGGCCGAGAAGATCAGGGTGCAGTTGGTGCGGATGCCTTTCTCCGAGAAGTATTTGATAGCCTTTACGCCGTCGCCGGTCATGGGCACCTTCACCACAATATTTTCGTCGAGCTCGGCCAGTTCTTCGCCCTCTTTAATCATCTCGTCGAACTTGATCGAAATGACTTCTGCACTAATGTCGCCGTCCACGATCTCGCAGATCTGTTTGTAGTGCCGCATGATGTTGTCCTTCCCGGTGATACCTTCCTTCGCCATCAGGGAGGGATTCGTGGTTACGCCATCGAGGATGCCCATATCCTGAGCCTCGCGAATGTCAGCCAGATTGGCCGTGTCAATGAAAAACTTCATGGTAAAATTGGGTTAAAAGGTCTAAAGTCCGATTGGGAAGCCCCGTATAAACGTTTGCCAATAGCGGGGTTGACGGACGTATCAACTCGGTTAATGACTAACTGCCGGACTAATTATGTGCGTTCCGTCTTCGATTTTGCAGACGTGAATGTACGTATCTTTACCAGTTCTGGCTTTATACTGTTCAGTAATCAGGGACGTAAACTGGTCGAGATCTGCTTCGCGTACTAAATTAATGGTGCAGCCGCCAAACCCCCCGCCCATCATGCGGGCACCCAGCACACCGGGCTGATGCCGGGCGATATCGACCAGTATGTCCAGTTCGGGACAACTTACTTCATACCACTTGCTTAAGCCCTCGTGCGAACCGTACATAAGTTGTCCAAAGGTGTTTATATCGTCGACTTCGAGTGCGGCCACACCATCCAGTAGCCGTTGGTTTTCCTGTACAACGTAGGCACACCGGCGGTAGATCAGGGGGTTATTGTCGTGCAGGTGAAGGTCGAGCATCTCCATTGTTACGTCGCGCAGGGAATGGATTTCGGGGTAAAAGGCTTTTAGAGACTGTACGCCCGATTCGCACTCGGCCCGGCGCGTGTTGTACTCAGAGGTTACGAGCGAATGCTTCACCTGGCTATCGCAGAGAACAATCCGGATACCATCCATTCGCAGGGGAGCATACGTGTAGTCGAGCGAACGACAGTCAATTTTTATTACGTGCCCGGCGCGACCCATCATGCTGGCAAACATATCCATGATGCCGACTTTAGCACCAACAAAGTCGTTTTCTGCCCGCTGCGATAGTTTCAGTAACGTTATCCGGTCGAGTCCTAACTGATATAGCTCGTTGAGCGCAAAGCCTACGCCATTTTCGAGCGCAGCCGACGACGACAAGCCCGCGCCAATTGGGATGGTGCCGCCAAAAACGCAGTTAAATCCACCTAACTCATGACCCGCCATGCGCAACTGCGCCACCACACCCAGGATGTAATCGGCCCAGGTATGAACCGGCTTGATTTCGTCGAGTGAGCCTACGTGTGTTTCCTGAAGGTCGTGGGCAATGAGGTGGATTGCCTTGTCGGAGCGTGGCCCAACGGCAAGATAGATGGCTTTATCAATGGCAGCCGGCAGCACAAATCCCTCATTGTAGTCCGTATGTTCGCCAATGAGATTGACCCGGCCCGGGGAGCACACGTGAATTGGGCTGGCGTGGAACGCATCCTGGTATAATGCGGTCAATTGAGTGAGCAGGTCCATAGGATGGTCAGGAATGTAACGGCCTGATACAGCTAAGACGCACAAACCGCAAAAAGGCAGGGCGGCCAATGCCATTCAATTTGAACCGGCCTAAAAATAAAAAATGGCAAACCAATGTCTCACCGCTACGACCACCTACCCTTGCTTCGGTCAAGACCTGGGGGATTCAGCAGGAGCTGGTAGCACCGATTTGCCGATGTAAAGTTACGTAAGTATTCGTTAAACGACCAAATTTCGCCCGTACCTTTGATTGGAAAATGAATAGGTATGACGCGTTTAGAAGTGATTATCTGGTGTACAGTATTCAGTATCAGCGCCTGCCAATCGTCGAGTCAGTACGTTGAACAGGGCCGTACCTACTTGAAAGAAGGTAAATTTAGGGACGCTGTCCAGGTGCTGAACCAGGCCATTGAGGCCGATGATGATAATGTTGAAGCATTCAACTCGCGGGGCGTGGCTTATTTTGAATTGAAAGACTTTGCCAGTGCGCGGCTGGATTACGATCAGGCTATTAAACTCAACCCGGATTTTTACCGGCCTTACTATAATAGGGGGCTGCTGAAGGTGGCACAGAGCGATCTGGCCGGGGCCCTAAAGGACTATTCGGATGCCATCCGGCTCGTTCCCGACACCAGCCGGACCATGGCGGCCGAAATCTACCTGAACCGGGGGCAGTTGTTTGCCGCCCAGAACCAGATTCAGCCCGCGCTGAACGATTTTTCGCAGGCTGTTTCGTTAAATCCTAAAAACGCACTGGCCTTCTATAACCGGGGCAATGTTAGGTTTCAGCAGCAGCAGCTCGTTGAGGCAACGGCTGATTTCCAGAAGGCCGTACAGGCCAACCCGCAATTTGGCAAGGCTTTCTATGGATTAGGATTGGCCCAATTGTTGCAGAACGAGCGCGGGGGGGGATGTCTGAGTCTGAAACAAGCGCAAAAGCTGGGGTATGCCGACGCAGCAAACGCGGTGGACCAATATTGTAATTAAAAAGTTTGTGCACCACCGCCCTTGTTGCCAAGCTGGTATAGGGGCTGTGTCGACCTCCTGTAAGGGTGGTATCCAATGCCTGTTATGTTTACTTTTAAACTCTTTTGGACCATGCGTAAAATACTGGCAATCATCTTTGGTTTGTTGTTCGTGTTGTTCGCGGCTTTTCAGTACAACGACCCCGACCCGGAACTCTGGATTCCCATCTATGGTGCTGCGGCAGTAGCGTGCCTGATGGCCTACACGGGTATGGCACGCTGGTGGTTTCTGGCCGCCATGGCCGTGCTCTACGCAGTCGCTACGGTCTATCAGTGGCCCCCCGTCTTTGAAGGCTTTTTGTTTAGCGAAATGGGTATGCGAAGTATGAACATCGAGATGGCCCGCGAAGCCGGCGGCCTGGCCGTTTGTGCCATGGCCATGCTGGTTCTGGCCGGGCTGTCCCGCCAACCCCAGTCCTTCCGCCGGTGAAACTCGTTGAATGCCCCCGCGATGCCATGCAGGGTCTGTCGCACTTCGTGCCGACAGACCTTAAAATCCGTTACCTGAATGCCTTGCTACAGGTCGGCTTCGACACGCTTGATTTTGGTTCGTTTGTGTCGCCCAAAGCGGTCCCGCAGCTTCGCGATACGGCCCAGGTGCTGGCCGGGCTGGACGTATCCCAAACGCAAACGAAACTGCTGGCCATTGTGGGAAACAGGCGGGGAGCCGAGGAAGCCCTTACGTTTGAGCAAATCCAGTACGTTGGATTTCCGCTCTCGGTGTCCGAAACGTTTCAACAGCGCAACACAAACAAGACCATAGCGCAGGCATTTGATGAGGTGGAGTTTATACAGCAGCACTGCCTGCAGGCGGGCCGGGAACTGGTCGTTTACGTGTCAATGGGATTCGGAAATCCGTATGGCGACCCCTACAGTACCGAACTTGTGGCAGAATTCAGCAACCGACTGGTGCAACTGGGCGTCAGGATTATTGCCCCGTCCGATACGGTTGGTTCTTCAACGCCGGAGGCTATCGAAAGCCTGTTTCGGCACCTCATCGACCAGTTTCCGCAGATCGAATTCGGTGCCCACCTGCACAGCCGCCCCGGTCAGACTGCCTCTAAGGTCAGGGCGGCTCTCCGGGCGGGTGTCTGTCGCATCGACGGTGCGCTACGTGGCTTTGGCGGCTGCCCCATGGCCGCCGATGAACTGACGGGCAATCTCCCAACGGAGGAAATCATTCAGGCCCTCGCGCAGGAAGGTCTGGACGTGCCGTTCTACCCCGAAGCCCTTCAGAAGGCCATGACGTTGTCGGCGGAGGTGTTTTAACCTTACATAAACATCGCCTGAATTTCCTCCTTCACCGCTTTGAGGGCATTGGCCGTTGGAAGCCGGTCTTTTTCGATGATTCGCTCAAAGATTTTTTTGGACAGGTCGAGAGCAGGAGCGTCAGGGCGCGTATCGCCGGAGGCCTGATTGATGAGCGTGGTTACGTCGTTCATGGCGGCCTGAATCTGATCCCACACGCCCTGGCTCATGTAAACCTGCTGCGACAGGTTATGATTGTATTCGTCCCGGACTTCCTGCAACAGCCGCTGCTGAAACTCCAGCACAGTGGTGCTACTGCCACCCAGCCGCAACAAGAGGTTGTTTGGGCTGATGCGTTCGAGAAACAACACCATCCGCTCGTAGGCCTGCAACCGCACGGGCACAACGGTTTCCGTGTAGCGGGTTTTAACCTCAAAACGATGCCGGTCAGCTTCGCGCTCCAGCAGTAATTTGACGGTTAGGTACATGCCGTAGAGAACCAGGCCAGCCGGTACGATCAGCTTCAGGAAATCGCTTAACAGCTCCATAGAGGGGAGAATAATGTTGGGCAAAATGGGTAATTTTACAATAAGCAGCACTTCCTCTGCACTAATACTATGCTTGACAACCCCGTTCGTGTCCGGGCCGAAGCCCGGCAACAGATTCTGGACACCTTACTGGCCAACAAAATTCCCCACGAGTACGGACTACGCGTAGGCGTGCGGGGGGGTGGCTGTGGTTCGTCGTGGCTGTTAGGTTTCGACACGCCCGGTCCGGCCGACGAAGTGTATAACGTTGATGGGGTGCGTGTCATTATCGACCGCAGGCATTTACTCTACGTTTTAGGGGCTGAAATTGGTTACGAAACCGGTGGCTACACTGTGGACAAATAATAAGCCGGCCTGAGTGCGATAGTTACTGTCTTAGAATCAGGCTATTGCACCTATTATCGGCTGAACTGACATAGAACTGATTCCGAACTATCTGGCATGATTTTAGGTCGATTTTTGGCAACTCACCACAATCTGAATTGTGAAGCGTATCAAACGGCATAGTTTCCTGGTGCTGGCACTCCTGTCGGTTTGTCTGTCGATAGGCTGTTATTTAGTGCTGGAACGGAACGCCCTCAGTGCAACCGACGAGCGGTACGTTAAGACCGTTCAGGAGCGCGTTAAAACCGTTATGGGGATCAGCACCAGGGAATTGCGCGATGTTGCGTCGTTGCTCAAGCGCACAAACAACCCCACTTTTGCCGAGCTTAATATCCCAACGCAGCATCCATACTACGTATTCAGAGACAGTGTGCTGGTATACTGGTCCGATTACCGGTTTATTCCTGACTACAGCCAGATAGCGGCTGTAACCTACCCCCGGCTTGTCGATTTTGAGCAGGGACGCTACGTGGTCAGTCACGAACGAGTGGTCCGGATAGCCGGGACGTGGGAGGTGTTCTCGCTGGTAAACGTGTTCCAATCATATGCCCAAAATAATGCCTTTCGGCAATCGGGCTATAACACGGCGCTGTTCGCGCTCGACCCCACCGCCATCAGCCCGCAGCGCGGAAGCGACCGGCGCGGAAGCGCGTACCAGGCAATCACCGACAACAGAGGTATTTTTTTGTTCTCGGTGATACCACCCAGGGTTAATGCCTACCGCAACCATGCG
>DATHAW010000603.1:0-8903 GCA_035296465.1 Spirosoma sp. | reverse complement strand
CGTTACACCCGTAGGGGTCCCGGCCCTCAGAAGCGTTTATACCAGCCGAACGAATCCCGGATAATCGCTTCTTTCTGTTGTTCAACATAGGCCAGATACGCCTGAGCTACCGGGGAAAACTGCTTGTCTTTGTGCCAGATTAGATTCCACGACGTTTGCATGGGTAATCCCGTTACGGGTATAATACGAAGATCGCCATTCTGAAGTTCGTTTTTAATGCCGATCACGGGCATGACGGAGTAGCCTAGTCCCGCAAGAAGGGCCTGTTTGATTGCTTCGTTAGATACCAGTTCTAATTTTTTCTGTACAACCAATTGGTTTTCTTTTATGAATTTTTCCATCATCGAGCGGGTGCCGGAACCAGGCTCCCGGTAGATCAGCGGTAGTTCTTCCAGTCTGGAGGGGTCGCAGACTGTTTTTACATCCAGGCCGGAGCGGCCAACCAGATACAGCTTATTGGGCATCAACGTGCTATGATGTACTGTCAGCCGTTGGGGCAAAATAGAAACGAGCGAAAAATCTACCTCGTTGTTTTCTAAACTCTCGATCACTTTCTGCCGGTTCGTTACGTCCATCACCAGTTCCACACCCGTGTGCTGCCTGATAAAACCCGATAAAAAGTAAGGCATTACGTATTTGCCAGTCGACACAACGGACAGCTTCAGCTTACCGTACTGTAGCCCTTTGTGCGCCAGTGTTTTATAACTGATCGCTTGAGCCTCGTTCAGGATTCGTTCGGCAGCCTGAGCAATTTCTCGCCCGAAATCAGTCAGGTAAACCCGCCGGCTGATTACTTCCGTCAACGGTATGTCAAACTGATCCTGAAAGTTTTTTAACTGAATAGAAACGGCCGGTTGCGTCAGGTGCAGCTCTTCGCCGGCCTTGGTTATGCTTAGCGTTTGCGAGATTTTCAGAAACACCTGTAGCTGATGCAGGGTATAGTTCATTAATTTTTCTTATGGATTTTATCAAAAGTATAAATAAAAACTTATGCTTTCCATCTGACACCTTTGTAACGTATTAACCAAAACAACGGGATAAATGACAAAGATTACAATTGCTAAGGGTGACGGAATTGGGCCTGAAATTATGGATGCGACGCTGGCCATTATCCTGGCTGCGGGTGCTCAGCTTGACATTGATGAAATTGATGTAGGCGAAAAAGTGTACCTGGCGGGCAACACGTCGGGCATTTCAACCGAGTCCTGGAACAGCATCCGGCGCAACAAAGTGTTCCTGAAGGCACCCATTACAACCCCGCAGGGCGGTGGTTATAAAAGCCTGAACGTAACGACCCGCAAAATGCTCGGCTTATACGCCAATGTGCGGCCCTGCATGAGCCTTCACCCCTTTGTCGAAACCAACCATCCGGGGATGGACGTTGTGATCATCCGGGAAAATGAGGAAGATCTCTACGCAGGCATTGAGCATCAGCAAACCGACGAAGTGGTCCAGTGCCTGAAACTGATTAGCCGGCCAGGCTGCGAAAACATCGTGCGCTATGCCTTCGCCTACGCCCGTCAGTATGGCCGCAAAAAGATAACCTGCTTCACCAAAGACAACATCATGAAACAGACCGATGGCCTGTTTCACCAGGTGTTTGATGAAATAGCGGCCGAATACCCCGATATTGAAAACGAGCACTGGATCGTCGACATTGGGGCCGCCAAACTGGCCGACACGCCGGGGGTGTTCGACGTGATTGTTATGCCTAATCTATACGGCGACATCCTGTCGGACGTGGCCGCCCAGATTGCGGGCTCGGTAGGACTGGCCGGCTCGGCTAACTTAGGCGAAACGTGCGCCATGTTCGAGGCCATTCATGGATCGGCTCCCCGCCGGGCTGGACAAAATCTGGCTAATCCGTCCGGGTTGTTGCAGGGAGCAGTCATGATGCTCAATCACATTGGTCAAACCGAGGTGGCCGAGCGGGTCCAGAATGCCTGGCTTAGAACCATTGAAGATGGCATTCACACCTATGATATTTATAAGGAGGGCGTCAGCCGGCAGAAAGTCGGGACCCGCGAGTTTGCTCAGGCCGTCATAGACCGGCTCGGCGAGCAGCCTGCCACACTAAAACCCGTTTCTTACACCACAGGTGTTCCCATCCAGATATCGAAATACCAGCGAAAAGCGCCTGCGCAAAAAGACCTGGTGGGCGTAGATGTATTTGTACACTGGGGCGGCACTGACCCGAACGAACTGGCAGCACTCATGGGCCAGACCAATACAGCCGATGTGCAGCTAAAACTAATTACAAATCGGGGCATTAAAGTATGGCCCGAAGGATTTGAGGAAACGTTCTGTACCGACCACTGGCGCTGCCGCTTTCTGCCCACCAATGGTCAGACAATCAGCAAGAAGCATATAACCGATATTTTATCGAAAGCTATGGAGACAAATATCGACACCATCAAAACCGAAAATCTGTATGCTTTTGGTGGTAAACCTGCTTATTCCATGGGGCAGGGACAATGAGACTTGTGTTTCGGCCGGTAGCTGCTTCACCCCATCTTTTTCTGTTTTCCATCATCTATTCGTACGATCAATGCCATGCGAACACAACTAATTGACGGCTACTTCAGCAGTAAAGATGCCCTGGACCTGATTTCCCAGATGATTCACGTTAAACTGAAGTATCATGAAAGCAAGGTTTCCTGCGCATCCAGCGAAGAAGACATCAAAGCCCGCGAGAAGCGGATCAAAGACTTGCAGCGGGATTTGTATGACATACGGCAGTACGTAGCGCAGACCGGTCGTGATGGAATATGCATACGGGCAGACATCGAGTTTACGCTACCCAAAGAAGCGGAAATGACACTTGCTCCGAACACCTGACGCACTGGCTCATGCGCCACCGATTGCGGTCGCTGACGACGGCACCTACAGAAAGCAAGAGAGGAACGTACTGATCCAGAGCGACCAGTACGTTCCTTTTAATATAGGGCTGATGTAGCGGGCAACAATTGGCTCGCCTGATCTATGACACCATGGAATTATTTTCGCGGCTTCTTTTGCGCCAGGTGTCCAAGTAAATGGCCCCGTTGTTTACTTTTGTGAGGAGACGCCCTTACCCATGAATCAGCCCTACCGATACAATCGTGAAAATGCCACCCGCGTAGCGGGTGTAACCTCGCTCAAGGACGCCATTGGCAAACTGCTGAACCATTATCAACTGCAAAGCCGCTTCAACGAAACCTACCTCGAAGCGTTCTGGGGACGAATGATGGGAAACGCTATTGCCTCCCGCACCAATCGAATTTACGTCCGAGACCGCAAACTTCACATTGAGATCACCTCGGCCCCGCTGCGCAGCGAACTCGTTAACGCCAAGCAGAAACTCATTCAGGTCGTTAACAAAGACATGGGCACCGAGGTCATCGACGACGTCGTATTTATCTAATGGAATTGGTCTAACGGTATTGTGCCAGCTTGGCCGCGTTACGTTAGAACTGAATCAGCAAATTCCGGCGTTCCTGCTGCATGGTCAGCGGCTCCGACACAAACTGTCCGTTCAGACCCTGCCGCCGGCACATGGCCAGCCACGTTTGTTCGGGTACGACTAGAAATCCATTGGTCTTGCGGACGTCATAATAAGCCGAGAAACGCAGCCGGAACAACAACTTCAGCATGAACAGCATTTGCCCCTGCCGCAGCGACCGGGCCAGAATGCTCACGACGTCTTTCAGGACGCTTTCCTCCACAATCAGATCACAGATGAGCGCCTGGGCACCGGGTGCGGCCACCTGTTTAATAGCCGCCAGCAGTTGCTCTACCTCGGCTGCACTACGGTAATACTGCACCACGCTCATCACAATGATAATGTCGAACTGCTGACCAGCCACCGGACTGAAGTTGAGGTAGTCATCGGCGGGTAAGGTATGGAAGTAAACGTTTGGGTGGTGTGCGTGTTTAGCCCTGGCGATGGCATTGTAGCGCTCAGAGATGTCGAGGCCGTGAATTTCGGCCACCCGGTCGTGCCAGGCATCTTCCAGGTTGCCCGGCCCCGAGCCTATATCTAGGACTTTTTTAGTCGACGAGATGGTGATAAACTGCTCAACCCGATCCAGAAAATAGCGGTAGTTAGCCGACATGGAGTCGTCAAATTCATTCTTTTCCTGCCAGAAGTCAAGCCAGGTCGATGTCATGCCCAGAGTTTATGGTGGTTAGGCCGGTTTGCCGGATTGATGGCGGTTGGCCCAAATTTGTGGCTCACAAGTTAGCCAAGATCCCGCAATCTGGGTAAGATCGGCCATTAAACCGTTGGCGTTTACGCTAAAAACGGCTCTCGCTGCCCCATTAGTACCGCATTTCTCACTGAACGTGCACCAGGGCTTCGCCCACCACCGGCCGGCCATCGATGGTAACACCCTGTACCATCACCCGCAGGGTACGCACAACGTCGGATAGGGGGAAAATCAGTTGGGTTCGGCCCTGACCATCCGTCTGAATAACCGGCTTCCAGTAGAGCACATCCCGGCGGTCGATTCGGGATGAACCTGCCGACTGACTTTCATCAGGTTTGGGATCATAGCGCGGCACATAAAACTCACGCTGAACCGACGGATAGCCAATCAGTTGCAAAGGTGTCATACTAACTTTCGACTTCTTGTCTATCTGGTTTGACCTAATACTTTTCGTATAGAAGGCAATGACGCCATTTCCACCTCGAACACCGTAGATACCTGCTGACCCCGCATTTTTCAACAACTCAACTCGCTCAATATCGCCGGGGTTAAACGCCAACAAAGCGGTTCCCTCTTCGTCATTAATAGGGGTCCCATCCAGCAGGAATAGGGGGGTTGTACTTCCCACAATGCTGCTAACACCCCGAACCAGCACCCGATAGCCACCGTTTGACCCCTGAAAAACGCTTACCCCGGCCAGTCTTCCCCGAATCATCTCGTAGAGATTCGGCAAACTACTGGCACTTTCATCGAATATGACTGTCGCATCGGCTGCGTCGTGTAAACTTCTCCGCTTGATATCGTCCGGCCGGTCCTCAATCTTCCTGGCCCGCACCGTTACTTCTTTCAATAGTCTGGTGTTTTTGTCCCGGTAAAAATCCGCGTCATTCTCCTGCCGGATTCGGGCCGCAGCCAATTGCGCCCGTAGCGCAGCCCAATCCGGGAGGAGTCTACTGGCCGAATCGGGCTCCCATGACCGGCCCGGCCCTTCAAGCACCAGGCGTGCATCTTTTGCCGGAATGTCTTTCATTTGCCGGTCCGCCAGTTGTACCATTAGTTTTACCGTATCGGCAATTGCAAGCCCGGCCAGCCGAAACCGTCCCCGTGCATCGGCACCCGCCGACCGCACAAACGACTGGCCAGCCACCGTAGACGCCACAACGATCTGGGTTCCGGCCAGGGGCTGGTTTTTGGTGTCAAGCACCCGCCCCATCAGCGATACGCCCCCCAGCCGTTCGGTAGCGGGTGTGCCGCTCACCCGTCGCCAGCCCTGGGTCAATAGGAGGTCATCCAGGGCACGGCGGGTTTCGGGCAGGTTAGTTTTCAGGTATTCATTTGGCTGCTCGACCCGCCCCCGCAGTTCCCCCGTCAGCAGCAGGTGGGTCTGAATGGTGGCCGCAGCACTATCGCCGGGGACCTGTTCGGCATCGGTAATGGCAGCCGACAGCGCAGCCACAGCGGGCAGACCATCCTCGTTCAGGGTGATGCCCATGACAACCTGCTCGCGGGGTAGGTAACGAACTTTGTTCACGCCCAGCACAACGCGGACGGGCGGCACTCGCTCAGGCAAAAATACCAGGCGTTCGGCCTGCGGACGAGCCGCATCGTCGAATAGCGTAATCTGGTTTAGGCCGGGGGGGAGCTGAGTTATTGGTAAACTCACCTGAGCCAGCCCGTTCTGCAACTGAATTTTCCGTTGATCCACCAACCGGCCCTGCTGCTGAATTAAGACGTAGACCGAATCAATGACGGGCCGCCGAGTCCCCATAATGGTCAATGCTAGTCGGCTAGTATCACTGACGACATCGGCCGATAGACTAAAACCTTCTCGCTCGGCGGGGGGCAGCGGCACCAATTGGCGCTGGTCGTTATCCAGCACTTCGGCATAGTACGTCTGGCCTGCCTGTGGGGTCATAACAACACTGCCCATCCCTTGGGCATTGGTCGTTATCCGGCCAATCTCCGCGCCCTGGCTGTTTATAATCCGGCCCGTGGTTGCCTTCCCCCGTCCATCGGGGCCAACAAACTTGATGCCCAGTCGTGATGGCAATCCCACCAGCCAGCGTCCTCCTTCGGGCAGGAGTTGCAGGTCTCCTTTTCTGCGCGTAGTGTCGGCATCGGGTTGTTTTGGGGTTATGCTCCGAAAGAGGTTGTAAACGGCGATGGAGCGTTCAAAAGCGGGTCGGCGTTGTCCATCGTCTTCATCGGTATAGGCCCGGAGCCGATACGTACCCGACGCCAGCGAATCGGACAGCCGGAAGTCGCCCGCCGTTCGCCCATCAGCCACCCGCAGCCACTGGTGCTGCACGAGTTTGCCCGTTGGCGCGAGCAAATCGACATGAATAGCGGTTTCGCCCAGGGGTCGTCGGTTCGTTGCCGCATCGAGCAGGTAGGCGCTCAGCCACATCCGGTCGCCGGTGGCGTAGAACGGCTTGTCGGTATGCACAAACAGAACGGGTGCCAGCACCTGAAATCGTTCTTTGAACGTAGTGGCAATCCGCCCCAGCCGGGCATCGGCCGGCAGAATTTTCCCCTGCGTAATGAGCGGAGCCTGAGCGTCAGAACTGGTATCGGAAGGGTTGGGTTTCCAGTCGGCGGGCAACATTGTCGACAGTCGATCGTCGGCGAGGGAGCCTTGTACTTCCATCCCCTCCGGGAGCGTAATGACCCCATCAACCGTTAGCTGAATATGACCGGCAGGTAATCTAATCTGTGAATAGGCAAACCGGGCATCGGCATACGGGGAGTATGGCGACGTAGCATTCCGATAAAACACCACCAGTTGCCTGTTTGATACCAGCCGCCGTTCAAACGACAAGCGCCCCGGTTGAATTAACCTTTTAATCTTGAGTGGATGCAGACGTGCCGGGATAGAATCGCTCACCCGTATTGATGCGGGTAACGACGTTCGGTTATCCCGGTCCCGGGCAATTGGTATAGACACATCTTCCTGGTACACTAAAAAGCCTTCCTGCTCATACGTACTGTCGATCAGACTGGCCATCAGATGCCGGGTCGATCCTTTGTAGGCCCGCATTCGGTTGCGCTGAAATCGGTTTGCCTGGCGCTCGTCGGCCGCTTTCAGCTCCTCGAATCGTGTTGATCCACCATAAAAGACTTTTTGAGAGGTACCGTCGAAATACAGCAGGTCGTACATGAGTTTATAGCCGAGCGCCTGATTTTCAATAATCAGCGGTTCGGTAGCGGTGGCTCTCAAATGCCCGTTTTCTTCTTTAAAACTCAGGACGTCAGTGTTCACAATCTGGCACTGCCCGCCAAACGGTTCGCCCAGCAATTGCCGTTTAAACTGTTTCAGGTGTCGCTGCCATAGCTTCAGGTTTCCCCGAACGGTTACGATTGCTAAGGTCTGATCGCTCGGTTTCAACCGAAAATTAGCCCGCCATTCCTGATTTTTATCCAAACGCAGGGTTAATTGCTGGGGTTGATAGCCGACAAATGAAGCTACTACTTCGATTGTGCCAAGTGGCACATTTGACAACGTATACTGGCCTTGCTCGTTGGTGACGCTGCCCTGCGTACTGCCATTCAGGTATACATTGGCGAACGGCATGGCTTTACCCGTTGCGTCATCGACTACGGATCCGGTGAGGGTTGTCGTTTGGGCAGGGGCTATCGTGGTCAGCACACTTAGCAGACAGGCGGTGAACCAGACGATAAGAGGCCCACGAATCATAGAGATTTGGTCGTTAATTTAACCGTCTTGAGAAGGCGAAATTGAAGTTGTTTTACTCACAGAATCACCGCGTTAAACTTCCTCCAGTTTCTCACCGGAAAAGGCTACGGCCTTCGTGGCGAACAGCCGCTTCGTAGCGGCCCAGGTTGTCAGGAACAGTTCACTTTGGCGGTAAGCCTCCAGATCGTCAGCTGACTCCCAGAGGCTGTAAGTTATCCGTACATTGGGCTGGTCCGGGTCGTGCATCAGTTCGAGGTGACGGTTGCCGGGGAAAGCCCGGATGTGGTGTTTTGTGCGATCGAAGATGGTGTGGAAGTCGGGCAGAGTATCTTCCCGGAACGTCATACGAACAATACGAACGAGCATACTGGCTTCTTTTATCATTTCGGCTAAGTTGATCTGTATTGCTCAGTTTCACAATAGGTGATGGTTGATTATCAGTATTGCAGGCTGCCGATCGGTGTACTGAGAAGTTAAGGGGACAGTAAATTTAGCTAAACGCACAACACATGAGGGAACGCCGGGTTTCATAGAGTAAACCCGGCGTCTTCGGCGCCTTGTCTCAGCGTTTAAATCCTTTTCCTGATTATGCAATACCGTACATTCGGCCGCACTGGCTGGCAAGTTTCTGAAATTGGCTATGGCATGTGGGGCCTGGCGGGCTGGACCGGTTCCGACAAAGCAGAAGTCCTGCGGGCACTGCAACGCTCGGTTGAACTGGGCTGTAATTTTTTCGATACGGCCTGGGGCTACGCCGAAGGCGTCAGCGAACAGATTCTGGGGCAGTTACTGAAAGACAATGCCGATAAGAAGCTGTATGCGGCTACCAAAATTCCACCCAAAAACCGCAAATGGCCATCCAAGCCAGAGTTTTCACTCGATGACGTGTTTCCGACCGACTACATTGTTGAATACACCGAAAAGAGCCTGAAAAACCTCAGCGTCGATACAATCGACCTTATGCAGTTCCACGTTTGGGAAGACGGCTGGGCCGACCGCGACGACTGGAAAGAAGCCATTAC
>DATHAW010000602.1:0-3149 GCA_035296465.1 Spirosoma sp. | reverse complement strand
GGGAAATAGGGCGTGTTAGTAGTAGGTCGGAGGCAGGCCGTTAAGCCGACCAGAAAAATCAGTACGTACGCTGATGCTTTCCGTTGAGGATCAATCATGATGTATTCTTCTGAAAATCGTAAGAAGCAGGTCAAGCTTAGTAAGCCATCCCATTACAGCATCTCACCGCTCCAGTTTGAAACCTTCGTCGACCCGCACCCGCTGCGGGCGGTTGGCTACGTCCCAGCCAGTCAGGTACATCCAGCGGGCGATGTTGGTCACTTTGCCCGTGTCGATGCGGTCTGGTTCATCTTTGGGCGTGTGGTAGTCGGCATGAAGCAGGCTCGTGAAAGCTATGGCGGGGATGTTGGCGCGGGCGTAGGGCAGGTGGTCGGATCGGAAATACCAGCCCTCAGGATGGTCGGGTTTATCCCAGAGCGTGTCGAGTTTGAACCGGCTGTTGGCCTGATTGGCCGCCAAAGCTGCATTCACCAGATCGGCGGAGTTGCGGTGCGGAGGTTGCTGTCCAAGAATACAGGCACTATCGGGCGCGTTACGGCCAATCATCTCGGCGTTCAGCACGGCAACGATCGACTCACGCGGCACCGTTGGCTGGGCCACGTAGTAGCGCGAGCCGAGCAGGCCTCGCTCTTCGGCCCCGTGGAATACGAACAGCGCCGACCGTTTTGCCGGTTTTTGCACAAATGCCCGCGCAATGGCCATCGTAGCTACGCAACCACTGGCGTTGTCGTCGGCTCCGTTCCAGATCGAGTCACCGGCTACGGCCCGCCGAACGCCATCGTGGTCCTGGTGGGTGCTGAATAAAATGTGTTCGTTTTTTAAGGTCGGATCCGTCCCCGGTGCTTTTGCTACGATGTTGACCGATGGATAATTGAAACTCTCGACGTTCACTACGTTTGTGAACTGCTGACCGGGCTGCTTAATCCATTGTACGGCGTCGGCACCGAGCCAGACGGTGGGGGCCTGCGAGAAAACGCGGGTGTTTGGTCCGCCGGGCAGGTCATAGCGACCCCGTTCGAGACCCGTTGTCCATCGCTCGAAGTACGACTGCGCCTGCTGGTCAGAAACCCACACAACGGCTACGGCGCCTTCTTTGACTAATTCGGCCGCCCGACGAGCCATGGTCCCGAACAGAAACCGGCGGTAGCTCAGTTCGGCCGGTCCCGTTCCGGAAAACTGTAACGCCACCGCTTTTCCTTTGATATCTACTTTAGCCACCTCGTCGGGCGTGCCCGTACCGACAAACACCAGGGGGGCATCGACCGACGCAATGGCCGGAGCCAGCAAAAAGGCATCCTGTCCGTGGGTTAGCTGGTGACTGCCAATGCTCATGCGACTGGTTTCGGTAATGCGCGTCCGCTGAATGTGAAAAAACTGAAAAAACGTGCCGTCGTCACCAGCAGGCTGCAGACCCATAGCCCGCAGTTGCTCGGCAATCCAGACCGATGCTTTCAGTTCGTCGAGGGAACCACCTTCGCGGCCCCGGAAATGATCACCCGCCAGCGCGAACAGATCCTGTTTGATGTCGCTTTCCCGAATGGCCGACAGAGCGTTTGCACTTTTGCCCGCGCCTGGTCTTGATTGGGCGTTTCCGATAAATGAATGGGTAAAGACCAGCAGCAGGCCGGTCACGAAAGGAAGTGACTGGCAAATCAGACGTATATGAATCATTGGGCGATCGATCAGAAAATGAGTAAGCAAAGCTACTTCCTGATGCCCGAATGATTGACGCTGGTGAATAAAAAAGTGGAACCTGCGGAAGTATGCAGTGCTGTCTTCGGTGGGCTGACGGGCCTTGGCTTCGAGGCCGGCTTGGGCGCGAAGAAAATAAAGTAAATCGCCATGGCCAGCATGAACAGAATAGCCGCCGTGGTAGTGGCGATCCAAAGAGGCCATAAGCGTTTGCGGTTGGCCGATGCCTGAATGCGCTGGTCAAGCATAGTGCGCAGGTCAGCCAAAGGCTGGGCAGCGGGTCGGCCGGGGGCATTGGCCGACGTCTGGTGCATGGCTTCCAGACCCGCCAGCGCATCCGCATAAAATGGGTCTTCGAGCAGAATACGTTCAACCCGGTGCTGCGCCGGGCCGCTCAGAAGCCCGGCCTGGTATGCTTGCAGATCGTCGAAGGTGATTTGGTCGTTCATCGGTACTTGCTCATGCAAAGTTTCAGATTCCGCCGGCCATTCTGCAAATAACTTTTAACCTGTTTGCTGTCGTAACCGGTTATGAGCGCTACGTCGGCGTAGCTTTTCTGTTCCAGGTAAAAAAGCGTCAGGCACGTTCGCTGCTCAGTGGGTAAAGTTTGCAGACAGGCTTCGAGACAGGTAAGGTCTTCTTCAAGGTCCAGAGCGTCGGGCTCCTCCACCAGTAACGGCAGACTGTCGGTGTCGTCCACATCCGTGTCGCCGGTCAGCAGGGCAGCCATTGGATGCGCCTGCTTTTTGCGAAGCTGCATCAGGCAATAGTTGCGGGCTACGCTGTGGAGCCACGGCTGAAACTGCTGCACATCATGCCGACGCAGATCGGTTACTAACTGCTCAAACAAGTGCATAACGGCATCTTTAGCTTCGTCTTCGTCGCGCAGGTAATTGTAACACACGGCGTAAACAAGTTCCATATGCCGTTCGTACAGTTCACCCAGTACAGCCAGGTCGCCCGTAGCGCGGTAAGCCGCTACGTATTCCGTCGCATCGGCGTACCGATCGGTGGTGACTTTGGGTCTGCGAAACCGTTTCAGAAACATACGTGGCCGGAGTTCTGGGTATAAGATGCAATGAATTGCCACATTCCACACGAAAAAAATGTGGCTTGTCAATTTAGGGTTGCGCATTACGAACGCATAAACCCAGAACCTTTATGCCATATCGCAAACCAACCCGCCACCTACCCTCTCTTGGAACTATGTATTCTGGGCCTGACCCGGCTGTCACCCGAGCGAGGACCATGCCGCTATCGGGAGGACTGCCGACCTACAGTGTCTACCACTATAGCGATGGGAAGTATGTAGCACTCGGCACACTGGAATCCAAATTCTGGCAGAATTTCTGCCGGCTACTTGGTAAACCGGATTGGCTTGATTGCGGATCTCCTTCTAATTTGGTGCAGACAGTCAAGTATAAAAGACAAATTCAAGCCGTCTTTTTAGAGAAGAA
>DATHAW010000601.1:0-2918 GCA_035296465.1 Spirosoma sp. | reverse complement strand
GAGCGAAAAAAGAAGTACGCTCGAAAGGCCCGGTAAGCGAGCAACTGCTGCTGGTCAAACCGACGCACCGAAAAGGCGTGTTGCAGAAAATAATCTTTGGGATAGTCATAGTACAAGCCCCAGCGTTCGGGCTTGTGCCCCGGCAGATACGCCGTACCGAAGAGCCAGTCCCAGCAAGCAAACTTGGTCGAAAAATTGGCGTGAAACACTTCCCGGTGATCGGCGTGGTGCCATAGGTGCATTTCCGGTCCATTGAGCAAGTACTGCAGGCGGCCCATTTTTACGTTGATGTTCGAATGGATGTACATGCCCCAAGTGGCATCCAACAGCGCTTTGATCGGGACCACCGCCGGGTCGGCCCCCAGCAGAATGATCGGCGCAAACTCGATGGTTTGGTTGATAATGATTTCGACCATGTGCGAACGTGAGCCGGACAACCAATCGACGTGTTTGCCGGAATGGTGCGCTTCGTGGGTGCGCCAAAGTGCGGGGTGGTGATGCTGCCAACGGTGGAACCAGTAAATATAAAAATCGTGGGTGACCAAAAAGAAAAGCACTTGCAGCCAGACCGGCCAGCCACTCAGCAGGTGCAGCGAAGAAAACCCGTATCGTTGATCGACCGGATAGATGAGGTAGTCGAAAATGAGAATCTTCAGGAAATAACTCTGAATCAGCGTGTACCAGACCAGATCCAACCAAAAGCCTTCCCGGAAGAAGGGCAGCCCCGGTCGGTAGGGAAGCTTCCGTTCCAGAAAGACCAACAGCCCCAGCCAGATAAACAGCACCGTAGTCGCGAGCATTTCAAGCGTATGCATAGGAGGAACCTGTTCATTCGGGGTATCCGGCCCAACTTCCGGCGTGCCCCGAATGGTGTATCATAAATGCTTAGCACGAATGGACTACTGCCCGTTCCAGGGTCAACTCCCGCCGCAGCCGCTTGCGTGGACCTAGTTCGCTTTCGTAAACTTGCTTAATGCCATTGCCCATGGCGGCTTCCGTGTCACGGATATCGCGCACTAGCCTGGTCATACCGCCCACCTCTACCGAAGCCGCGTGGTCGGAGCCCCACATGGCCCGATCGAGGGTAAAGTGCCGCTCCACAAAGGTAGCCCCCAACGCTACGGCTGCCAGCGTAGTCGCCAGGCCGGTCTCGTGACCCGAATAGCCGATGGGTGTTTGGGGATACATCCGCTGCAAAGTCTCGACCATGCGCAGGTTCAGTTCGTGCGGCGGGCAAGGGTAGGCCGAGGTAGAATGGGCAATCATCAGGTTATGCGTGCCGACTAACTGCACGGCTTGCTCAATTTCCTGCGTCGTCGACATGCCCGTGGAAAGCATCAGCGGCCGACCCGTTGCTCGTACTTTCGCCAGCAACGGCAGGTCAGTTAGCGAGGCCGAAGCCATCTTATACATGACCGGATTGAATTGCTCCATAAAGTCAACGGATGGCTCGTCCCAGCAGGAAGCAAACCAGTCGATGCCCTTGATTCGGCAATAATCGTCGATGGCGGCGTATTCTTGGTAACCGAATTCCGTTTTGTGTTTGTACGCAATGTACGTCATCCGGCCCCAGGGGGTGTCGCGCTCCAGGTTCCATTGATCCTTCGGTACGCAAAGTTCGGGGGTGCGTTTCTGGAACTTCACCGCATCGCAGCCGGCGTGTACGGCTGCGTCAATCAACTGCCGGGCAATGTCGAGCGAGCCGTTGTGGTTGATCCCGATCTCCGCGATGATGTAGACCGGCTGACCAGCCCCAATGCTGCGATTCTTCTTGATTTGGATGGAATTCATAAAGAACAAAGGTTAAATGGGTTTCATCTGTCAAATTTTTTATAGGGTGTCTCTTCTCTATTCTTATAACCAGGCAATACGGGTAAGCAACCGGAAGGGCAACTAAACACCCAACAGCGCCGGATTGGAGTTCGGATTGTGCGCGATGGAATGGTCTGCTTCCGGAGCCTGGGCGTGGATAATCAACTCAGCAAATTCCCGGAAACAACCGTAGCCGCCATTTACTTGGCAGATATAGTGGGCAACGCGCCTGGCGTATTCGGTTGCATCGGCGGGACAAGCTGCTAACCCGGCCATTTGCATAACTTCCGTGTCATTTACGTCGTCGCCGATGTAGGCTACCTCGGAGGCCTGCAAGCCTTTTCGTTCCAAGATTTCGCAGAGTTTGGCTGCTTTGTCTTTTACGCCTAAGTGAAGTTCTTCGATCCGAAGCTTTTTGGCCCGCTGAACCACCGAAGGGGACATTTCACCGGTCACGATGCCCGTTTCAATGCCGTACACCCGCAACCGTTCCACGCCCATTCCATCTCGGATTGAAAAGCGTTTCATTTCTTCGCCGAGGGCTGAATAATACACGCCGTTGTCGGTCAGTACACCATCCGAATCGGTTAGTACCAGCTTGATTTTTTTCGCGCGCTCCTGTAGGGGTTTCTCCATGTCAATGATCAATGACGTTTTTAATTAATTACCACTAATTAAGTGCAATAAGCATATCAGCACATTTTCATTACACCGCCGTCCAGCCACCGTCGACGACCAGGTTGGCACCCGTCATATAGGCGGAAGCATCGCTGGCCAGAAAGATCAGTGCTCCCTGGTAATCTGTCGGGTTGGCCATTCGCCCCAGGAGGGTTTTGCGGCGGTAATTGCTCACAAAGTAAGGGTCCTGATTATTCTCGACACCGCCCGGAGAGAGGGTATTGACGCGTACGCCGTTTTTACCCCAGTAGGCCGCCAGAAAGCGGGTAAAGCTGATCACCGCGCCCTTCGTAGCCGGATAAGAAGCCGATTTGTGGAAGGTTTGTTCGCCGGATTCGTTGACGTAAATAGACTGATCGGGACCGACCATCCCGTACGTGGAAGCGACGTTAATAATGCTGCCGCTTCCCTGGTCGGCCATGGGTTTG
>DATHAW010000600.1:0-9962 GCA_035296465.1 Spirosoma sp. | reverse complement strand
TACCAGCTCCCAGAAAGAGTAATGCTTTGAAAAAGGCGTGCGTGATAACATGGAACATGCCCGCTGTGTAGGCCGTAGCGCCCAAGCCAAGGAACATATAACCCAGTTGCGACACCGTTGAGTAAGCCAGTACCTTCTTGATGTCGTTTTGCAGCAGACCAATAGAAGCCGCCATCAGCGCCGTAGCAATGGCAATGCCGCTGATAATCTGGAGCGTTATTGGGGCCATTGAATACAGTACGTTCGAGCGAACGACCATATATATGCCGGCCGTAACCATCGTTGCCGCGTGAATCAGAGCCGACACGGGCGTTGGACCTGCCATGGCATCGGGTAGCCAGGTATAGAGAGGAATCTGAGCCGATTTCCCCATTGCCCCTACAAACAGCAGAATCGTAATCAGTATAATCGTACTGTCACCCATTGGAAGGGCGGTGGCTTGTCTGAAAACATCGACGTACTCAACTGTGCCGAAGGTGTTAATAAGCATGAATATGCCCAGCAGAAACCCTAAATCCCCAATGCGGTTCATGACGAAGGCTTTGCGGGCGGCATTATTATAACTTGTGTTTGTATTCCAGAACCCAATGAGTAGGTATGAGCACAGCCCGACGCCTTCCCAGCCAATGAACATGATGACGTAATTAGACCCCATCACCAGCAGCAGCATGAAGAAAATAAACAGGTTCAGAAACGCCATGAACTTGCCAAAGCCATCGTCATGCTTCATGTAGCCGATGCTGTACAGGTGAATCAGCGTACCGACACCCGTAATGACCAACAGCATGAGCAGGCTTAACTGGTCGATCTGAAACGAGAAGTTGATGTGCAGATCGCCAACACTGATCCAGTCGAACAAGGTTGCTACCAGCGGACCAGCATTGCCCAGTTGCCCAGAACCGTTTATAAATGCGATAAAGAGGAAAACCGACGTTAGCAGCGACGCCAGCACGGCACCTGTAGCAATGACACCGGCCAGTCCTTTTGGAATATGCCGGAAACCAATACCATTAATAAGAAAACCGATTAACGGAAAGAGTGGAATTAACGCACAGAGTAATTCTGGTTGCATGAACTTCTAGTCAATAGTCATGTAGTTAAAAGCCGTTGGTTAGGCGGACGAACCCGCCGAAGGCTAACGACGATTAACTCACAACTTAGTTTACCACTTTAATTTATTAAGCAGCCCTACGTCGATGGAACGGGTGTTGCGATAAATCATGACAATAATAGCCAGCCCAACCGATACTTCAGCAGCAGCAACAGCCATGATAAAAAAGACGAAGACCTGACCCGCCGAATCAGAGCGGTAAGACGAAAAGGCGATCAGCAACAAGTTGACGGCATTAAGCATCAACTCGATCGACATGAAAATAATGATGGCATTTCGACGGGTCAGCACCCCAATGATGCCAATAACAAATAGTGCGGTACTGAGTATCAGGTAGTACGTGAGAGGTATTTGCTGAATGACTTCCGGAATGAGGACGTCCTGCGTGGGTTGCATGAGTTGCCGGTTAGGGAGAAAGTGCCGCAAAGGTACAGAATATTCGGTATTAGCAGAACAGATCAACTGTCCGGCGCTTCGACTACCGGGCTACTTCCGCCCATTGGCGTTGCTGAACATCCTGAGCCGGATTTCGGTCAATCGCCGTTTAGTATCGAGCGGAAACTCACCTTTCAGCATCCAGTCGTAGAAGGCCGGTTCCTTTTTCAGTACCTCCAGCACGGGTAACCCTTTGTGTTTGCCGAAATTGAAAACCTCTTCACCCTTGTCGTTAATAATCATTCGCCCGGCTAGGTCAACATTTTTGTTTGCCGTCAGTCCGTGAAGCATCTCGATATCGTTCTGAAACACCATATCCTGACCGCTATCCGATTTAGCCACCATGCCCATGTACCGTTGCACCTGCGCGTTTAGCACTTCGAGCGTAGCAATGGTGTCGGCTTCAGCACCATGGGCGCCAACAAGGTCTTTGTTACAGTAGAATTTGTAGGCAGCCGTGAGACTACGTGGCTCCATGAGATGAAAAATTCGTTGAGCATCGACCAGCCGACGGTTTTTTAAGTCAAAATCGACGTTGGCCCGTAAAAACTCTTCAACTAATAGGGGTACGTCGAAGCGATTGGAGTTAAACCCGGCGAGGTCACAGCCGTCCATAAACTGCGCCAGCGTTCGCGCTACAGCCTTAAACGGAGGAGCATCTTTTACGTCGTCGTCGTAAAGGCCGTGAATCATGCTCGATTCCAGTGGAATCGGCATACCAGGATTGATACGTTGATTTTTGGTGGTGACTTCCCCATCGGGCATTGCTTTGATTATGCAGATGTCGATGATCCGGTCTTTGGTGGTATTGATGCCGGTGGTTTCGAGGTCGAAAAAAGCAAGCGGCTTTCGGAGAATCAATTGATGCGTCATAACCAAACCGAGATTAAGCGGTTGGGCAGCAAAGGTACGGTAGAGACGTAACAAATCGGCGCATTGGCGCTCTGAACTCTACTTCGAGGTTGCCATCACCATTTTAATATTCAGTTTGGCACCCGTTTGCAGCACGTCGACCAGGTCCTGCACGGTAAGTGTTTTATCGAACCGCACAACAACGGTCGGCTCGGCAATGCCGGCCATAATGGTTTTGAGTTCTGTTTCTAAATTTTTCGGATCAATCGGCTTCTTGTCAATAAAATACTGTTTTTGCTCATCCACCGACAGCGTCACTTGCTTCTTGCTCAGTTGCTGCGAGGCTGCCGCTTTGGGCAGCAGAAGTTTAATTACATTCGGGTTGGCCACCGTGGAGATAATCAGGAAGAACAACAGCAGGAAGAACATAATGTCGTTCAGCGAAGACGTAGCTACTTCGGCAGCAAACTTTTGCTTTCTTCTGAGTTTCATAGGTGTAAAACCGCGCCTTTAGCCGGCTGTTATTCACGTATTTCGATTTAGGGAGCTACGTTACCGCATCCGGGCGGTTTCGGCGGTAGGTTTCTGGAGCACTTCGATAAACTCGAAGGCATTCATTTCCAGCGACAGCGTGAAGCGTTCGATCATCATGTTCAGCAGGTGGTAGCCCGTATAGGCTATTACGCCCACGATTAGCCCCGACCCTGACGTAATCATTTTCTCATATAATCCACCGGCAATGATACCAACGCTAATGTTATCGGAGAGGGAAATGTCGTAGAAAATCCGGATGATACCGGAAATTGTTCCAATAAAGCCAAGCATGGGGGCAATACCAGCAATGATACCCAGATACCCCATGTTCCGCTCCAGGCGGGACAGTTCGATCTGCCCAACGGTTTCAATGGTGCTTTCGATATCTCTCATGGGCGATCCAATTCGGCCAATGGCTTTCTCAAAAACGCGCCCCATGGCGGTACGCTGGTTTTTGGCAAACGACTCGGCCGACTTGATATTCCCCTGCGCAACCATATCGCGTATATTATCGATAAAGTTGGCATCGGCCCTCGTCTGAGAACGAATAACAAAGAACCGTTCGAAGATCAGGTAAAGGGCCGCAAACAAGAGGAATGCAATCGGAATCATTACCCAACCGCCTTTGGCTACCAGATCAAATAGTTGCAGACTTTGGGGTTGAGCAGCGGCCGAAGTAGCCGACAGCGATGCGGCCGAGGTATCAACGGCCGGAACCTGAAGCAGGAGCATAGGAATCGGGTAAATAGATGAAATCTGACGAGACAACCGGTTTGAAAACAAACGCGCTGGTTTCATTAGATATTGTTGCCAAATATAAGCAAGCCGGGTTTAATCGAAAGAGAAAGTTAGGCAATCGACAAGTAGAAGCGGGGCAGTTAGGCAAACTGCTTCACCACCTTGGCTATTTCCTCCTGTCGGTATGCACGGGACTGCCATTGTTCGAGCCGGGGGTTCATCATCCGGAACCACAGGGGTGGCAGGTGGCTGATGAGAATCATGAACGCGTAGCCAAACGGCAACTGGGGCGATTCGTCGAAGTGGCGCAGTACCTGATACGGCCGGGCGGCATAGGCGTGGTGGTCCGAATGGCGTTGAAGCTGAAATAAAACCATATTACTTATTAACTGACTCGCGTTCCAGGAATGCAGCGGGTTAACGCGCTCATAACGGACCGGCTGGCCTGGCTCACCGGCAATTTTTCGGCGGACAATGCCGTAGTGTTCGATGTAGTTGACCGATTCGAGCAGCAGGATCGCAACCAGGCTTTGGGTGACAAAAAAGACAGGCACAATCCAGGCTACGTACCCCACCCATAGGCTAAAACCAGCGGTCAGGATGGCACAAAATAGTACCGGCAAGGCCGCAAACCATAGCATGTCGTTGTGGTAACTCCAGACCGGACGGCCTTCCTTCGCCAGCAGCCGCCTTGATATTCGCCAGGCACTCCGGTAACTGCCTACCAGCGTCTGCCGCCAAAACGCATACAATGTCTGGTTTTTGCGCGATGTGGCCGGGTCCTGCGGGGTGGCTACGTGCACATGGTGCCCCCGGTTATGCTCGATGATGAAGTGCATGTAGGACACCGACAGCAGAGCCGCTTTAGCATGAAACTGGGCAATGCGACTGCTCCGATGCCCTAACTCATGCGCTACGTTGATTATGCCCCCACCGAAGATGCCAATGCTGTATATCAACCCCGCCTGCTGCCAGCCGGTCAGGCCAACACCATCCGGCGATTGGGCCAGCAGCACATAGCAGCCCCAGCCAATGAGGGCATAGTGCAGGTAGACGAATGAATAAACCAGTACATCAAAATAGCGGTCATTAACAACCTGGTCATAGGCGTCCCGGCTTACGTTGCTACGGTCATTACCCAACAGCCTGTCCATCAGCGGGATAACAACGTAGGTATAAATAACTCCGGCAAACGTCCACGTTGGCCCGAGCAGGTAATACGTCCCCACAATCACCAGGGGTAGCGTGTATGACCAGAGGAAAGCAAATTTTTTGAACGGGTTCATACCAGCACCTGAGTAGTCGTTAGGGTCGCACTAGAATCTTACCCCACCGCCCCGGCCGATCGACATGCTCCACAGCTTCAGCGATCTGGTCGAGCGGATACGAGGCCTCAACGGGCAGTTGAATTTTACCCGAAGTTAACAAACTAATTACGTTTTGCGCTACCGATTGCCGCGTCTGGCTATCGACCCGGCGCATCCAGTCAGTAAGCCAGAACCCTTTGACTGTCAATTCCCTGAAAATAAGCAACCCCGCATTGATGGCCGGGTCCTGCATGCTTAAAAGGCCGTAGATAAACAGCGTCCCTCCTTTGGCGAGGCACTTTACCGCTTCGGTAGCCGTATGCCCGCCGACAGCATCGAGTACGCACGAAACTCCTTTACCACCCGTGATCTCGCGAACACGGGTAACCATGCTTTCCGTTTCGGTGTTGATAATTTCGGTCAGGCCGAGTGTTTTTAGTTCATCGTTCAGATCGTTACGTCGCACCGTACCGATGGTGTTGATTCCGCGCATCTGGCATAGCTGAATCACCAGCTTGCCAAACGCTGACCCAGCCGCCGTCAGCATCAGCCAGCCCCCTTCTTCCACACCTGAATCCTGCACCAGGGCATAGGCCGTAAATGGATTGACGAACAGTTGGGCGGCTACCTCATCGGTCATGGCGCTGGGTACGGGAATCAGGCTGCGCTGGTGGGCAATGGCGTATTCGGCCCACGTACCGACGCTGGTGAAACTTACCCGCATTCCGGTCCGCATCTGAACACCTTCGCCAAGCGCATCGACTACGCCGACCCCCTCGAACCCCGCACCCGAGGGCAGTTGCGGCCGGATGCCGTACAGGTTCTGCACGAACATTATGTCTGATGGGTTAATGGGCGCGGCAATCACCTTCACCCGTACCTCATTTGGCCCCGGTTCGGGCATGGAGACGTCGGCTACGTTAAGGATACTGGCGGGTTTACCGGGCTGTTCAAAAATGACGCTTTTCATAGAGGAATGGGCGAAAGAGTGAATGAGTGCAGGAGCACATCGTCATTCGTTTTATTTTATTCATGACGAGTGCATCAAAAATATCACTTAATTCGCACAAACTATTCCTAAACGTTGAATCATGCCGGTAACAGGCAAAGTCACGGCAGTCGCAAGGTTGGCTTATGACTGCTACGACCGGCAGCTACTCTTATGCAAACCTCTCCGTTTCTTGGCGAATTAATTGGAACAATGGTGCTGCTGTTGCTGGGCAACGGCGTTGTGGCGAACGTAGTGCTGAAGCAGACCAAGGGCGAATCGGGAGGCTGGATCGTGATTACAGCAGGCTGGGCCTTTGCCGTTATGATGGGCGTTTTCGTCTCGAAAGCGTTTGGCAGCGTAGATGCCCACCTGAATCCTGCGGTCACAGTGGCTTTTGCCGTAGCGCAAAACGACTATAGTCATCTGATTCCTTACATTATAGCACAGCTCATTGGTGGCTTCCTGGGTGCTACGCTGGTTTGGCTGCATTACCTGCCGCACTGGGCCGCCACGCCCGACCCGGCCGATAAACTGGCTTGTTTTGGGACGGGTCCAGCCATTCGCAGCAAAGGGGCCAACGTACTTAGTGAAGTTCTGGCAACGGTCGTCTTGATTATGGGGCTGGCGGGCATCTCGTCTAAAAACCTGGGCGAACTGGCCATTGGCGTCGGTCCTTATTTAGTGGGGATGCTGGTCTGGAGTATCGGCCTTTCGCTGGGCGGCACCACGGGCTACGCCATCAATCCCGCCCGCGACTTCAGCCCCCGACTGGCCCATGCACTGCTGCCCATTCCGGGTAAAGGCTCCTCAGACTGGGGCTACGCATGGATACCGGTGGTAGGGCCGCTTATTGGTGGCGTACTCGGCGGACTGCTGATTCGATGGTACACATTATAATTGTCAGGCAATGAGCCGGCGACAACGTAGCGTTCATTTTTATAGAGCCAAGAGTTAACTAACCTTAATTCTGCTTTTGTTGGCCGGTTGAAACGTAATGTGGTACAGGATCACATCGCTAATAGTCCTGTATCATTACCAGTTATATATAGAATCCTAAATCTCCCTCTCCTACACTCAGCCGATTTCTTTTCCATGCCCACATACGTAGCCGCCATTGACCAGGGTACCACAAGCACCCGTTGCATTGTATTTGACCGGCAGGGTCAAATTGTTTCGCAGGCTCAGAAAGAGCACAGACAGATTTACCCGCAGCCGGGCTGGGTTGAACACGATCCCGAAGAAATCTGGAAAAACGCCCTCGAGGTTATTGCACTGGCCCGCATCAAAGGCAAACTATCGGTGGCCGACATTGCCGCCATCGGCATTACCAATCAGCGCGAAACGGCCGTCGTCTGGAATCGTAAAACGGGCAAGCCTTACTACAACGCCATTGTCTGGCAGGACATGCGCACCGCCGACCTGGTTGCACAATTTTCGTCCCAAAGTCCCCTTGGGCAAGATCGCTTTCGGGAAGCAACCGGACTGCCGCTGGCCACGTATTTCAGTGGACTTAAACTCAAATGGCTTTTAGACAACGTACCGGGCCTGCGTCAGGACGCCGAACGGGGCGAAGCGCTCTTTGGCAACATGGATTCATTTGTGGTCTGGAATTTAACCGGCGGAACCCATAACGGCCAGCACATTACCGACGTCACCAATGCCAGTCGTACCCAACTCATGAACCTGCACACCCTCGACTGGGACGATGCCCTGCTGGATGCCTTCACGGTTCCGCGTGCTATGCTGCCCCAGATCCGGCCAAGCAGCGAGGTCTATGGCACCGTGGAATCGGAGGTGCTGCCGGGCGTACCCATTGCGGGTATTCTGGGCGATCAGCAGGCAGCTTTGGTCGGGCAAACGTGCTTTGAACCGGGGCAGGCCAAAAATACGTATGGTACAGGCTGCTTTCTGCTCATGAACACGGGTACTGAGCTTCGTCCGTCTACCTGCGGCCTGCTCACTACGGTAGCCTATCAGTTTCAGAACGAGCCCGTACACTACGCCCTCGAAGGTAGCGTAGCCATTACGGGTGCCCTGGTACAGTGGTTGCGGGATAACCTCGGCATGATTAAAAAAAGCACTGATATCGAAGCATTGGCCCGGTCAGTCGATGACAATGGCGGTGCCTATTTTGTACCCGCTTTTTCGGGACTCTACGCTCCTCACTGGAAAGCCGACGCGCGGGGCGTAATTGCGGGGCTAACCCGCTTTGTCACCAAAGGTCACCTGGCACGGGCAGTCCTCGAAGCCACCGCCTACCAGACCGTCGACGTAGTACGGGCCATGGAACAGGATGCGGGTGTCTCGCTTCGGTCGCTGCGGGTCGATGGGGGCATGGTCGTCAACTCGCTGCTGATGCAGTTCCAGGCCGACGTGCTGAATGGTCCGGTCGTGTGCCCTCGCATGACTGAAACAACGGCTCTTGGCGCAGCCTACGCAGCTGGCCTGGCCGTGGGCTACTACAAAAACCTGGACGACCTGCGCCAGAACTGGGGCATTGCCCAAACCTACGAATCGACCATGGACGACGTGCAGCGGGCCAAACTGATGCGTGGCTGGCAAAAAGCCATTGAGCGGTCGTTTGGGTGGGAGGAGTGAAAAGTTAAAAAGTGGATGGGTGTCTGTATGCGCAGGTTATACGAATTAGTAGTTCCCAGATAACAAAATAACACCCATAGTATCACTCACGTTTACACTTCCTTTAATTTCATCTCTTCCGCTAGCATCAGCCGCGTTTGGGGCAGGCTTTGCGGGTATTCGTCCCGGATAAACGTAATGAGCTGTTCGCGAATCTGGCAGCGCAGGTCATAGGCCGATGGGGCATCCCGTGCTGAGAGCAGCACCCGTAAGACGATGCAGGTAGGCTGGGTGTCGGTCACCTGAACCGCAAAGGTATCCCCATTCCAGAGCGAGTTGGTCTCGACGAGTTCGCGTGCCTTTTCGCGGATCTTGTCAACGGGTACGTTATAATCGAGGTACAGGAACACCGAGCCCGTAATCGACGCTTCGGAACGGGTCCAGTTTTCGAAAGGCGTTTCGACAAAATACGTAATGGGCAAAATCAGCCGACGCCGATCCCAAAGCCGCACAATCACGCTCGTCAGGTTTATTTCCTCAATCCGCCCCCACTCCTTCTCAACCACCACGGCGTCGTCCAGCCTGATTTGCTGATTGAAGGCAATCTGAATGCCTGCCATTAGGTTAGCCAGCGTTTTCTGAGCCGCGAAGCCAATTAACACCGACACCACCCCCGCCGAGGTCAGCACACTAAGGCCTACTTTACGGCTTCCCTGAAACGAAATTAGTAGCAGCGACCCGCTGATGATAATGATGCCCGTAACAACTAACCGACGAAAAAACCTGACTTGTGTAACGAACTTCCGGTGCGCCAGATTACTGTCCTGCGCCGTGTCGTACTCGCGAATCAGCAGCAACTCGCCAACTTTTAACAGTTGCACGACCAACCAGGTTGCAGCCAGTAAGAATATAATTTCGGCCGCCTTATCGGCAACAGGGTGACGGCGCAGAAACCGCGTCGACTGGATGTTAGTTGCCAGCAAAAAGAACAGGGAGGGCATAAAGATGTAGAACGCCCAGCGAACGTAGATCTTAAGCAGCGCCAGCGTCTCAAACGGCCGACGTCGAACGATAAAGCGCACTAGCTGCGTTACCACAAAATTGACCGCTAGCCCCAGCAGTACGGCAATTGTAAGCAGAACCCAACCCGAAAGGTCCCGGTTGGGAACGTAACCCGCCCAGCGAACCAGCGCCCGAATCCACGTATCTAGTTGTTGCTGCATGGCACAAAAGTAAAGGAGCTACACCAAAAAGATGTAGCTCCTTTACGTATGGTTCAGAAAAATGGTTGGCGGGTTCCTGTCAGACGACTGATACCCTTCTTTGGTAGATCATCAGTGTAGTTCTGATCTCCTTAGCCACACCCCTGAATTTATCGTTCGTTCCGCCAATTGCTGACTAAGCAGGCTGGCTTTTA
>DATHAW010000599.1:0-3667 GCA_035296465.1 Spirosoma sp. | reverse complement strand
TACGCGGTGTAGGGAGCCCGGCAGAAAGAAATCGTCGGAATTGAGCCAGCAGACAATATCGCCCGAGGCCATGAGTAGCCCCTTGTTGATGGCGTCGGCCTGTCCATTATCGTGCTCCGAAATGAGCGTCAGGCAGCTTTTGTAGGGTTCTACTACAGTGAGCGTAGTATCGGTGGAGAGCCCGTCGACGACAATGTATTCCAGATTCGGGTACGCCTGCGATAACACCGACTCAACCGTTTGCCCGATGAACTTTCCTTGATTATAGGATGGCGTAATGACGGTGATTGACGGAAGCATGTCAGTTAATCGGGGATGAGTTATCGGCAACGCGACCGGCATCGGTAACGCCCACTAACTGACGACTTTCGAGTTCATTCCTCAGCAGCGCCACCTCCTGCGTCAGTGTTTTGATTTGATTTTGCAGCCGCGACACAACGACCGACAAGTGAACCAGGAAAATCAGAATGGCAAAAATGGCGGCTAAAAATACCAGTGATGGGGGATAGAATACGCCTAACGCCAGGGCAATCTGTTCCAGCCCCCGACGCCAGATTGAGAATACGATCAGGATGAGTGTACAGACAATCCAGAGTATGGCGTACTCTTCGCGCAGTTTACCCCGCACAATTAGCCGGCCGATGAAAAACATCACCAGTAAAGCGATTGATAAACTGATGACCTGAATGGTTATGGGAAGAGAAGCCATCAGCGGGTGCGTTTGATTATGAGACGAAAGTACATAAACACGATACCCAACGACACTTTCAACATATAATAGAGCGCGCGGCTGGTGTTAATCGATGACACCCCTTCTTCGCGGTTACGCATGCGTACCGGCACTTCCATTATTCGCAGTCCTCGCAACCCGAACTGCACGATCGATTCTGGTTCGGGATACTCATCGGGATAGTACGCATTGACGACTTCGATGGTCTGGCGGTTAAACGCACGAAACCCTGATGTGCTATCATGGATGGTTTTTCCGATCAGTAGTTGATTTAACCAGCGAAAGTAGTTGATGCCAATCCGGCGCGTAAACGACGACTGGAACCCCTCGCGGCTAATAAACCGCGACCCGATCGATACGTCGGCGTCTTGCGCCAATATAGGCTCAAGTACAATCGGCAGTTCACCGGCTGGATGTTGTCCATCCCCGTCCATTTGCACAGCAATATCATACCCGTTGCGGTAGGCATACCGGTAGCCACTGTGCATGGCTCCCCCAATACCAAGATTGACGGGTAGGTTCAGGCATTGACACGGTAGTGACCGAATTACCGCCAGCGAATCATCGGTAGAACAGTCGTTAACCACCACAATGTCCATCTGATACTGTTCCCGGTCACGCACTGCTACCAGGTCACGCACTACATTAGCGATTGTTCCCTGTTCGTTAAAACAAGGAATAATAACCAGAATACGCGGTTTAGAGGGAGGCATGAAGGCAAAGCAGTTAAGGGTTTGCCTGGTAAATCGTCAACGAACCAAGGGTAGCCACCGATTTCATACAACGCACTTCGACCGGTTGAGGCTGATGATCGAATACCTGATACGTTACGTTCATCTTCTTCATGCGGGGCGAACAGGGGTCCATCGCAATTACATAACTATCTTCAAACTGGTTAAACATGATGACCGAATCCTTGCCATCGATATAACTTTGGTTGGTCACGTGAGCATATCGATTGTAGGCCGAATCACGCTTCATGGTGGGGTCCAGCACGCTGAAAATACGTTTGCGGTCGGGTAAATATTTAACACCCGTAATTTGTTTGGCTCCCGTAGCGGTGACCATATAAGACAGGTACTGACTGCCATTGACGATCCATCGGGCCTGAGGGTCCTGTTCAACCAGTTGCCGAACAGCTTTGTAGAAGGCATTTTCGGTAATAGGCGTTAATCCCCTTGCCAGCGGATTAGCTTTCAGGTTAGGCAGTAAGAACATCACCAAGCCAGCTCCAAAGAGGGCGATTCGATAACGCACCGGGATCGTGAACAACAGTAAGCCATTCATGAGGGAGAAGAAAACAACCGGCATAAACGTCTGTTGATACTTAATGAACCCGTCAGAATCGTTGACGTTGACATAGGCCGTATACCCCACGAAACCAACGACGCCTGCAATAGCCAGCGCATTGACCCAGGTTGGGACGTTAACACGCGCCGTTCGGATGGCGCTGAGGTAAATAATTAATAGCAGAATACCACCCACGCCCATCGGTATCTGAGCCCGGCGGGTTGGCACCATACTCATCAAACTTGCTTTTGCCAGTCCGGGCGTGAATCCAACCTCAATCCATACCCACATTACGCCAACAAACAGCATAGCGGCAGCCAGCATCCAGTCGATCCGGCGGTTGAATACAAACAGGGCAATAGCCAGCGGTATAATGACCGGAGCAAAATTTAGATAATGAGATAATTCGCAAATATTAAGCCAGCTCTGGGGGTGTTTCTGGTCATCGAAAAGCCAGCTATAATACTCAGAATGCCAGTTAGCCATAAAGCCCGTACCGCCGGTTTCACTGCGCTGACCGGGGTATACTGTTTTTGTCAGGGCTGTGAGCGTTTCGTGTACATCGGCATAAAATAGGGCCAGAACCAGACTCGCCACCCCAACGGCCCCAACCAGGGCCACTAGTTTAATGGGTATGGCCGGCACCGGCCCTAGTGCCCGGTAGTTGTTGATCAGATACCCGATTAACAATAAAATGAACAGATAAACCAGCGGTAGTTGATAAGGCGGATACAGAATCAACGCAAACGCGCAAACAGTCCAGATCAATAGCCATGCGTAGAGTGCGATCCAAACGGGTTTTCTGGCGAGGAGTAAGTAAATAACGGCAACAAATGACAGACAGCAGAAGGCAACCAATGCCGTTGGTATGAATGCCCACTGAACGGTTCCCGACGAGAGCAATAACGTTACCGTTCCCAGTAACGAAAGCCAGTACTGGTTGGCCGTAATCAGCAGAAAGAACAGAAAGCTACCAATCAGTAACATCAATGGGTTTATATCGTACATCCAGGCGTATGCCCGTTCCGTGTCCAAAAACAAAAAGCCCCAATGCCCAGGCTTGAAAACCGTAACGATGTGGTGTGTCGGTGCCAGCAGCAGCGACGCGTTCAGCCCGCCTAATCCTTCGTTTTCCTGCCTAAAACCGTTGTTTACGCTCGATAGGATCCAGGGGGCTGCCACGGCGTAATCGTCCATCCGAATTCGCTTAGGCGTTCCGGTGACCAGGCCACGTGTAGGAGGAGATCCATCGGGCAGGATGGTGTTCCAGACAGGTAGTGAGACATAGTGCCACTTGAACAGTACAAACAGCACAAATACAGCCACAAATCCGCCTAGAGTCGCCTTTACGCGCCTGTCAAACCGAATTAGCTCGAACGGCTGCTTAGGTTGGGGGCTATCGACCCGTTCAGGCGTGGCAACGGGCTGGCTACTTACTGAAGCCGGTTGTAATCTGGTTGGAGAAGTGGCCGGAACGAGGGCTGGCGGGCCTTTTCGTTTCTTTGACATAAGTAGGGCTACAGAATGAATTTGTCGTGAGGCTATAAGAGCACAACACGATACGTAGTCAAACTTACTAATACCGGGCCAAGTCTGCCAGCGTTCCCGGTTTTCTTTACAAAAAGACTTAATTTTCGGGCATGAACA
>DATHAW010000598.1:0-4341 GCA_035296465.1 Spirosoma sp. | reverse complement strand
CGTAGGCTCTCGGTGAGACCCAACACGGCAAACTTACTGGCGTGGTAGAACGATTCCCACGGGAAACCCAGAATAGAACCAATTGAGCCGATGTTTATGAGTTTGGATCGACGGCCGCTGCTCCAGGCGTACTGCCGCAGCAGAGGAATAAACGCCTGACTCATTTTGTAGAGTCCAAAAAAGTTGACTTCCATCATTTGGCGGGCTTTGGCTTCGTCAGTAAACTCAAAAGCCGCGTTATAGTTGTAGCCCGCATTGTTCACTAAAGCCGCCAGCCCTGTGGTGCCACACGCCTGACCCACCACGGCGAGGGCGCTTGTAATGTCATCTGGTTTGGTAATATCCAGGAGAATGGGCCTTAGCCGCTCTGAGGCTCCTTTCCGAAGTTTGGCACCATCCTGCTCGCGCCGGACCCCTGCAAAAACGGTATAGCCTAACTGATCGAGGTGCTGGGCGGTGGCCCGGCCAATACCGGTCGATGCACCGGTTAGCAAAATAATCTGGTTCAGATTCATAGCTTTTATGTGAGTAATCACTTACTAAATGGTGAAAAAAATTAGACGTTGTATTTCGATTTGATGAATTGCACCAGTGCAGTCGGGTCTGTGGAATCACTCTGCATGAGCAGGCTGCTGCCAAACCCTTCGAGCAGCAGAATTAACAATTCCGTTTCGCGCTCCGGTTGGTCATAGCCCAGCGTAGCGAACGCCTGCCCCACGGCCCCAAGCAGCGTACCGTAGTAATCACTTTCGGCCTTTAGCGCAGCCGCGTATTTGCTATTGTACTTCAGGATAAACTGGAGCGACCAGAATTCGCGCTCTTTGCTGATGAGCGTCAGGGGCAAATCGATGGTCCGCGCCAGTATTCGCTTCGGGTCGGTTTCCTGCGCAATCTGGTCCATCAGCCGCTGCACCCGTGCCTGACCATCAGCGATGAGCGCGCGGAGTAGGCCGTCTTTGTTCTCGAAATGACGAAAAATCAAGCCTTCCGAAACGCCCGCTTCCTTCGCAATTTGACTCGTCGGTGTGTTTTCGTAACCCTGCCCGGCAAACAACCTCAACGCAACAGCAAGGATGGTTTCCTGTTTCTCAGTCATGGAAGTGAGTAATCGCTCACAAAAGTACGATTCATTTTGTTATGGACAAGTGAACTCGGTAAAATTTTCTGTGCTGTGAAGCGGTGCTACTAAATGCTACTGCCCGTCGATCCATGAGGGGCTAATCCGCGCTTATTTTGTCAACACCAGCCGAAATACGTCCGGCCAGGCGTAATGCCCGTTACGTCAAAATCGAGTTTGCTGCGGATGATGTCATTCAGGTCGAGAGCGGCCAGCAGAATGGTTTCCTGGTCATACACGAGCCCGGCCAGCAGTTAGCAGTTGTACAGGAGTGGTGGCTTGGGTAGTCAGAGCCTGGAGTTTATCGAGCGTTTGGGCCAGATTGAGCGCCACCGATGCGGCCTTCACCAGCGTAGCGCGAACAATAACGGATTATGAGTAAATCAGGCATGGGGAGCCGTGTTTTTGCACTGTTTAATAAACATACCAGAATTACGCTTGCAGCAGCCGTGATACCCCAGGAATGGTTATTGGGTTATCGATGTTCCTTGTTTTTCTGATTGAACCCCGATGGCTCAAACGAAGTGGGCTGTTGAATGGGTGACGTATCAATACCAACCAGACAGAACTATGAAGCCGTTAGCAACGCCTAAAATGCAGGTAGAAATTTGGTCTGATGTAATGTGTCCCTTCTGTTACATCGGCAAGCGGAAATTTGAAGCGGCACTAGCCAAGTTTCCCGATCAGGACAAGGTTGAGGTTATCTGGAAAAGTTTTCAGCTCGACCCTAATCAGGAAACGATTAGCGATAAACCCATTCAGCAGTACCTGGCCGAGCGCAAAGGAATGACCATTGGGCAGGCGCAGCAAATGACCGATCAGGTAACGGCACTGGCTAAAAAAGTCGGGTTAACGTATCGCTTCGACAAAGCCGTAACCGCCAATTCGTTCGATGCACACCGGTTTTCGCATCTGGCCAAACAGCACGGTCGTCAGAACGAAGCCGAAGAGCAACTATTTGCTGCTTATTTTACGGAAGGAAAAAACACCGCCGACCGGCATACGCTGGCTCAGTTAGGGGCAGCAATCGGACTTGATTCGCAGGAGGTAGAAGCCGTTTTGCAAACCGATCAGTATGCCGACGCGGTAAAAGCCGATTGCTACGAGGCCCAACAATTGGGCGTGCAGGGTGTACCATTTTTTGTGTTTAACCGGCAGTATGCCGTGTCGGGTGCGCAGGACAGCGATACGTTCCTGGAGGTTATCCAAACCGCCTTTGCCGACTGGGAAAAATCAACGGTACAGCCTGAAGATACCGTTATGCAGGGGGCGGTTTGCGCACCCGATGGGCAGTGTGTGTAGAACGTAGCGGTTTTGTCATCGCGGCCGTACGGGGTTTCTCTAATGTCTCTTATCTCCACGTAGTAAGTAGTGGTTAGGCCTGCATACATCAACAAGCGTATATGGGCTAATGCCTGTGAAGCAAACGCGTAGGCCAGCGTAATGATCATTATCTATATCATAGGGAAGATTATCCAGCGTCTCCTTGCCAGTACCTACTTTTCTCCGTCAGTTCCTGCAATGGCCGCTTCACCGCGGCCATTGTTCGTTTGATCGGGTCAAAATACCGTTTCAAACAAATTTTCGCCAGAAACCGCCTGATTAACAGTCGATTTTTGCTTACTTAACGTGACAATTCGCTACGGGCTTCCTCGGATGAAGCTTTCAGAGCAAGCGTGTCAACTTATCACATTACCTGTTTCTTTTTTAACCTCTTCTTTTTTATCTCTATGAAAAAAGTAATTCGTTACATCGGCATTGGGCTGGCTGTTGTTCTGGTTGGCATAGGTGGCGTGCTGGCCTATGTAAAATTTGGTTTGCCCAACGTTGGCCCCCCACCAGCAATTACGGTGAAAGCCACCCCCGCTCAGATTGAACGGGGGCGCTATCTGGCTAACCACGTCAATGTTTGTATGGACTGCCACAGCACCCGCGACTGGAGCCGGTATGCCGGACCTCTTGTTCCCGGCACCATGGGCAAAGGTGGTGAGCGCTTCGGGCCGGAAATGGGTTTCCCCGGCGTATTTTACTCCCGTAACATTACCCCCGCCGGAATAGGACACTGGACCGACGGTGAGTTGTTTCGGGCTATTACCGCCGGTGTCGACCGCGATGGCGGGGCCCTTTTTCCGGTGATGCCGCATCCGTCATACGGCCGTATGGATACGGAAGACGTAAAGTCTATTATTGCTTACGTGCGCACGCTGCAACCCATCGAAAATAAGACTCCGGCACACGCCATTGATTTTCCCATGAATTTCATTCTGAACACCATTCCGCAACAGCCAAACCCACAGCCTAGACCCGACACGACAGATGCGCTGGCTCAGGGCCGGTACTTAGTTAACGCGGCTTCCTGTAACGACTGTCACACCAAGCGGGAGAAGGGATCGCCCATTGCCGGTATGGAATTCGCGGGCGGTATGGAGTTTGCCATGCCAGATGGGATAGTCCGCTCAGCCAACATTACACCTGATCCTGAAACGGGCCTTGGCCGCTGGACTAAAGAAGCATTTATTGCCCGCTTTAAAGCGCATGACCCTACGCGGGGTAATACGCCACCAGCCGTCAAACCAGGCGAAAAACAGACTCTGATGCCGTGGATCATGTATGCCGGAATGACCGAAAACGATCTGGGCGCGATCTATACGTACCTGCAGACCCTAAAGCCGGTTCGTAACCACGTCGAAACGTTTACGGCTGGAAAACCTCCCAAGGAGACTATTGCCGCTAACTAAGTGAACCGTGTCAGGAATCATTCTGATTTCCTGGTAAGACAATCAACGGTTAAATTGCACCTACTCCAAGACCCACTCACTGTTTTTGTTGCGGTGAGTGGGTTAGTAAGTTTAAACAACTAATACGAAATGATACCTATTTTCAAGGTAGGTCTTTGACACTGTGCAACCGAATCGCTTATCCACATCAACGCCTATTGCGGTTAGCCCAATAAATGACAAATGGTTACGGGTAATCGGTGTGCCGCTGGCCGTACTGCCGTTTGTCTATTTCTACGTCACCGAATACGGCTTCGACTGGCGGTTGGTAGCGATGGCCTTTGGGTGGGGCGTAGTGTCAACGGCGGTGGCGTGGGAGTTGCTGCGATGGTGGGTGTTCCGGGTGCGGTCACGCTACCGACATAAGGCCCAGACCAACCGGCGCATCTTGCTAACGTTTGGTGGTTATTTCATAGCCATTATTGGGATGCAGCCCCTGGAGACGTG
>DATHAW010000597.1:0-3164 GCA_035296465.1 Spirosoma sp. | reverse complement strand
GGCGCAGAAGATGCCAACCCGTAGCACCCGCCGATCCGACCAGTTGAGCGTCAGCACCAGCAGCATACCAACCAGGGCGTAGTTGCGAAGAATGTCGCCCCACCAAAGTAGCCAGGCATGGACGCAGCCAATCAGCAGTAGTACGGTCCTACGCCACAGGAAATAGCGCCGGAAGTTGTCGGTCCGGCCGGTTGGGCTCTGTGTGTGAGCGTCGGTGAACATAATCGAAAACCCGACGCCGAACAGAATAGAGAAAATGGTCAGGAACTTGGTTTCGATCAGCACACTACTGAGCATATTGAGCAGCTCGCTGAGGGCTGCGCTGCCCAGCGCCTGCCGCTGCACGGGTGGCAGCGCGTCATAATCGGTGAAGGAACCGATGTTGGCCAGGATGATGCCTAAAAAGGGCCAAATCGCGCTGCGCGTCGATTGGCTCAATGCGGGACTGGGTCTTTGGTTGAGGAGAGACTTCTGCCAGCATGATGGAGGAGGGACTTATCGCACGAAGGTTAGTACCGCCCGGGTGAATGTATCAGTTTCGGTCACGAAGGGCTCGTGCCACGATTCGGCAAAATCGACCTCGGTGACGCGGGCGTTGGTCAGCAGCGGTTTGGTAGCCCGCCCCACCTCCAGTGGTACTACACCGTCTTTGACGCCCCAAAAAAGGGCAATGGGCACGCGGATGTTCGTCAATAGAGGCCCTTTCTCATACGTGCGGCTTTCCACCTCGCCGTAGTAGCCATACGCCCGCCCGTGGGTGAACTGCGCCAAGGCCGTATTGGGGGAGTTAAACGCATAATTGAGCACGTACTTACCATCGCTGTAGAGCGAAACAGGGTTACCACCGAGTTGGTACATCCAGCGGTAGATCCCCTCCCAGTCAATAGTGGCTGTGTTTTCAGGCGTGACGGGGTTAGCCAGCAGATAGGTCTCGGCTTCCCGGTTTTTCCTGAAACGGGCCTCGCGCAATGCCCACTCCCGAACGTGGTACAGCCAGTTGTAGTAGGAGAACATACCGTTCACCGCTATCGCCCCTGACACCAGTTGCTGGTTGGTGCCCGTCGTCAGAAATTGCCAGACCAACTCGACACCGAAACTATGACCCAGCAGGTAGATGCTGGCAGCGGGGTACTGCTGGCAGAGCAGCTTCACGACCAGTTCGAGGTCTTCGCCAAACTGCCTGTACCGCAGCGTACTCTCGGGTACCTTACCCGACGAAGCACCCGCCACGCGTTGATCCCAGTAGGCCACCATCGCATCGCTTTCGAGGCCCTGGAGGTAATAGCGGTAGCACATAGCGCAGTCGCCCGGCCCGCCGTGGACAAACAGAATGATCTTATTCGATTGCGCCTTACCCCTCACCCAGATGGGCATATCGGCTCCTTTGTTGCGCAAAAACAGGGTTGTTTGCTCGGTAGGCTTCACCCCGGCGCGGTCGCCACAGGCCAGCAGGCCCAGCAGTAACCAGCAGGTAAGCAGTGTATGAATCATTTTCATGGGAAAAAGAGGAGATTACGGTTTAACGGGAGAGAATGAGGCCCACTTCAAGACTGAAGCGAATGAGTTGGGAAGTGTTGTAGGGGCGTTGCTGCATGAGGTTCAGGCGCGTATACCAGCTGAGGGGCAGGTGGTGTTTCACCGACAAATCCCGCCCGATGCCCACCGAAACCGTGGGCATAAACGCGCTGCCACCCGCCCGCCGAACTCGCTCGAAGTCGCCGGTCTGATTAATCTGATACGTGGTGCCGTCGAGGAAATACCGGAAATAAGCCGGCGCCACGCTTAGATCGAACAGGCCACCACGCCGACCCACGCGCCGGTACGTAAGCTCAGGGGAGAGAATGAATCCAAGGTGGTTGTGGGGGTGCCGGTAAGCTGCCAGACCCGGTGCAAGCAGCACCTGTTTGGTAGCCTGATTGCGCGCCTTAAGATGCTGCCAGAGGGGACGCTCGTAAGCGATCTTGAGGCCGTAATGGGTCACTGTCTCACCGTAGTAGCTCAAGCGGAGTGACTGCCCTTGAGCAGCCGTCATGCCGACGGCCAACAGGGTGATGAAATGCATCAGTCGTTTCATGATACGTGTTGGTTACGGGGGCAAACCTATCGCACAACTGATCAAGGCACTGTTTGTAAATGGGTTACATTAGGCAGATCAGGAGAAGTCGCGCCCGAATCAGGTGTTTTTCAAGGTGAATCAGTAGCCTTCTTCGAGCCATTTTTTGAACTCCGGCGTCCTTTGCTGGCTCACAATGATGTCTTTGGGCAGGGCCGGCTGCACCTCCACTTTCAGTTTGCCGTGGGTGTCGTTGAGGTAGGAGCTACAGGCTCGGCGGTGGATGATAAACTGGCGATTGACCCGAAAAAAAACGTCATGGGGAAGCTCACGGCTCAGTTCATCGAGTGAGTTATTGACGAGGTACTTACTGCCTGCAAACGTCGTAAGAAATACCGTTGCTTGGTCAATGAATGCATAGGCCACCTCGTCGGTGGAGAGGGGGATGTTGCGCAGGCCGCTGTTAACAATGAGCGTTTTACGGGTCGGTGGGGCGGATTGGGTGGCCTCGGTATTAGGCGGGGCGGGGGTGGTTGACTTCCGGGCTTTCTGATAAAGGTACAACCCCAGATAAAGCACGTTGAAGCCGACAATAAACAGGACGCTAATGGGAAATTCGTAAATTGGATAGTTAGATTCGGCGATGGGCTGCCCCACCACCAGCGGGAAATAGACCAGCGCCATGCCGAGCGAGACGCTCACGGAGAGGCCCACGCCCAGCAGCAACTGCGCCGTTATGCGCCGGAGGGGTTGCTCAAACCAGTCGTACCGCCGGTCGAGCCAGATGGTTATGATTCGAACGCATAGCCATACTACGGCCGTCATGAGCGAAGCCCCGAGCAGGTCGCGCAGGTGCATAGGATTGCTGAGGAGCTCAAACACCCCTTCGCCCGTGCCGACCGCAACGAAGAAGTAGCCAATCAATACACTGCCAATCGCAATCAGCCAGCAGTGGCGCAACCCATCCATGTAGAAAAGTTTCCTATTGAGACCACACTCATGCCGCACTTTGGTAAAAAGAACATGCTTAGCTAGATTGATCGATCTGGTTCAAGCCTAATGGACATCGATCGATGCTGTCAACCATAGCCATCCTCGAAGTGCCATCAAC
>DATHAW010000596.1:0-1626 GCA_035296465.1 Spirosoma sp. | reverse complement strand
TAACTCCTCACACAAAACCGCCACGGCACCCTGCTGAATCGCCATCTGGATGTAGTTGTGTCCATCGGTGATGGTACCGCGAACGGCCACAAACAAACTGCCGGGACCTGCCTTTCGCGAGTCCATCGTGAGGCTGGTGATATCGGTATTCATGCTCCCAGCCGTAGCCAGCAGCGGAATTCGATAGAGAAGATCTTTGAGCTGCATAGGGGTCAACTAATACAAACGGGCCATTTTATGCCGGAGTAACAACACGTGGGCGGCTCGACGGGCATGGTGCGCCTGTTCTGAACCGTCTGTAGGTGCGGTATTGGCGTACCATGCCGTTGCAAAAAAACAGGTTGAGAGCGGGTTTAGCTAATTTTAAGGCTGACCAGCGTAAGATTGTTAGCCAGCGCCTGGCTTAATCAGGCCATTTGGAGCGGTGCACCAGCACAGTCAGCCAACGGGAGAACTACCCCTAAATTTTTGTAAACAAGACTGTTTATAAGGCCTGTCGGTTATTTTTGCAGCGGCTATAGCCGTTTTTGCCCCATTTCATCGTCCCTCATGTCCAAGAAAACCAAGATTGTGGCTACCATTGGCCCGGCTTCCGAAACAAAAGAACAATTGCTTGCATTAGCCACGGCGGGCGTAAACGTCTTCCGGCTCAATTTTTCCCACGGTACCCACGAAGATCACCTCATGCGGCTCAACCGCATCCGCGAAATCAATAAGGACTTCAACCTGAACCTGTGCGTGCTGCAGGACCTGCAGGGGCCGAAGATCAGGATTGGTAACGTAGCCGAAAAGGACGGCGTTCTGCTGGTGGCAGGCAGTCAGCTTATTTTCACGAACGACGACATCATCGGCACGGCCGAACGGGTCAGTACCCCCTATAAAGACATGTACCGCGACGTGCATCCGGGCGAGCGCATCCTGATGGACGATGGCAAACTCGAAGTACGGGTGGTTGGCAAACAGGGCACCGACGTTGTTACGGAAGTCGTATATGGTGGATTAATGAAATCCAAAAAAGGCGTCAACCTGCCCAATACCAAGGTATCCATGCCCGCCGTAACCGAAAAAGACTGGGCTGACCTCGAATTCGGACTCGAAAATGATGCCGAATGGATTGCGCTCTCGTTCGTGCGTGAAGCGTCCGAGATTCTCGAAATCAAAGAATATATCCGATCAAAGGGTAAAAAGTGCCGGGTCATTGCCAAAATCGAAAAGCCCGAAGCCATTGTCAATATTGACGAAATCATTGCCGCTACCGATGGGCTGATGGTGGCGCGGGGCGACCTTGGCGTTGAACTGCCGGCCGAGGAGGTCCCGATGATTCAGAAGATGCTGGTAGAAAAGTGTAACCGGGCCGCCAAGCCCGTGATTGTGGCGACCCAGATGCTCGAAAGCATGATTGACGCGCCCCGCCCCACCCGCGCCGAAATCAACGACATTGCCAACTCCGTAATGGATGGTGCCGACGCCGTAATGCTCAGTGCCGAAACAGCCTCGGGCAAGTACCCGGTCCTGGCCGTAGAGGCTATGGCCAACACAATCCGGCAGGTGGAAACTTCTACTGACAAAATCTATTACCGCTACCACGCACAGGTAAACGAGCACCCGTCCGAAAATGCCATCAAC
>DATHAW010000595.1:0-9546 GCA_035296465.1 Spirosoma sp. | reverse complement strand
ACCCCCACGCCCGACCTGCCATGGCGTTCGATCTGGCGTCGCAGCGAGTCAATCGTGCGGTCCTTTCGGGCGATCGACGCCTGGCTGTACTTGATGATCTGGTCGGTGACGGTGCTGGTAATGGCGTTCACGTCCACGTCTTCGTTCTTGAAGCTGCCCTGCTTAACCACTAGCCGGGCGTCGCCCAGCCCGTAGGCCGGCATTCGGGCATGCAGTTCATGGAGCGAATCGGCGGGCAGCGGCTCACCCACCATCGTCAGTTCGAGCGTACTCTGCCGCCGGCCGAAACGGGCCGCGTAGGTGATGACCTGCCGGTACTCAAAGTTGCACTCACCTGTGACGAACCGCTTGGCTGCCTGCTCAAAGAGGGTCTTGCGCACGATCTGGTAACCCAGGTACGTACTGGGTACAATCACCACCAGCACCGCCAGCCAGATCGTCGTGCGCACCCGCCGTTCAACACCCGCGCTGGGATACTGTTTCTGGTGGTAGCCCAAAAACCGGACCATCAGGTACGTCGCCAGACTGATGCAGATACTGTTAATCAAAAACAGGTAGAACGCCCCGGCAAAGTAGTATAGATTGCCCGTCGCCAGCCCGTAACCGGCCGTGCAGAGGGGCGGCATGAGGGCTGTGGCGATGGCCACGCCTGGAATCACGTTCGTCACCTTTTCCCGGCGCGAGCCGGCGACAATACCGGCCAGACCGCCGAAAAAGGCAATGAAGGCATCCCAGACCGTCGGCGAAGTGCGGGCCAGCAGTTCGGACTGGGCGATGTGCAGAGGACTGATAAAGAAGTATACCGTCGAGGTCAGCAGGCTGATGAAGACGGCCAGGCCGAGGTTTTTCAACGCCCGCTGAATCAGGATTAAGTCGTTGATACCCACGCCCAAGCCAATGCCCATGATGGGACCCATCAGGGGTGAGATGAGCATGGCCCCGATGATGACGGCCGTTGAGTTGACGTTCAGGCCGATGGAAGCGATGAAGATGGCGAAGATGAGTGTCCACAGATTGATGCCCCGGAACTCGATGCCCCGGCTGATGGATTGAATGACCCCAGATTCGTCGTCTTTGTCCTCATCTAAACTGAAACGGTCCAGCACAAACGCGCCAAGGCGGGAAAGCACGTCGGCTCGTTTGGTAGGGGGTAAATCAGGGTCGTTGGTTAGCATAATGAACAGAAAGTTTAGGGCAGAAGAAAGCCATTTTTTGTTCCTCCTGTAAAGAAGTGTAATCTTGTTCTATTCTATTTGCTAAATGGACTTATTTACCCTTATTACCCTCCTGGTTGTTGTTGCTGCCCTGTTCGCCTACCTCAACACCCGTCTGCTCAAACTGCCCGATGCCATTGGTGTTATGGCGCTGTCGCTAATCTTTTCGGCTTTGCTTTTGGGCCTCAACGCCATTCAGCCAGCCTGGTTTTCAATCGTCCGGCAAACCATAGCGCAAATTGATTTCGGTCGGGTGCTGTTCGACGTAATGCTCAGTTTTCTCCTGTTCGCCGGGGCCTTTCATACCGACGCCACTTTACTCCGGGTGGAACGGCGGTCGGTCATGCTGTTTGCCTTTGTGGGGGTGATGCTCAGCACCGCCCTGATTGGTACGGGCTTGTACTACGTAGTCGGGTGGTTTGGCGTCAGCCTCTCGTATACGATGTGCCTTTTATTCGGCGCACTCATCTCACCCACCGACCCGATTGCCGTACTGGGTATTTTAGCTAAGTTTAAATTGCCCGAAAGTGTAAAGCTCAACATTGTCGGTGAGTCGCTGTTCAACGACGGGGTGGGGGTGGTCGTGTTTGCCACCATTTATCGCATTGCTGTTACCGGAACCGACAGCATCAGCGCGGGTGCGATTGGGCTGGCTTTCCTGGAAGAAGCGGGTGGTGGCGTATTGTTCGGGCTGGCGCTTGGCTATGGTTTGTACTGGTTGCTTCGTTCCATCAACCACTATCAGACTGAAGTGATTATCACCGTGGCGGGGGTCATGGGCGGTTACCTGCTGGCGCAGAAACTGCACATTTCGGGACCACTGGCGATGGTTGTGGCGGGTTTGTTCGTCGGTGGCCACGCCCGGCAGAACGCCATGAGCCAGCGGACCGAAGAATACGTAGATAAATTCTGGGAGCTGATTGACAGTATCCTAAACTCGGTACTGTTCGTGCTGATTGGTCTGGTGCTCCTGCTGATTGATTTTCGGCCCGGTTACTGGCTCATCTGCCTGGTGGTAATTGGATTGGTGTTGCTGGCCCGGTTTATCTCTATCTGGCTTCCTTTTCGGCTGGCCCGGCGCTGGCTCGACCTCGACAACAAAGCGCCCATCATGCTGACCTGGGGCGGGTTGCGAGGGGGAATATCCATTGCGCTGGCCCTGTCTATCCCCAACACCGTGCCTGAAAGAGACCTGCTGGTAGCCATAACCTACGCGGTTGTCCTGTTTTCGATTATTGTACAGGGCCTGACGATGGATCGGCTCATCCGGCGGTTGTACCCAGGCAATTGACCCATACGTAACTCCGCTCTTTGCCGGGGAGATGGAGCCGCTTTGTCGGGTTGGTTGCTTCGACAAGGCGGCTTATTGACAGTACGCGGATCTGTCTTTCTGCCGGGCTACGTTTTGTTAATATGAATTTAGGAGTCCGGGTCTAACGACGCTGAATCAATTGAGCCCTGGCGCCAGACTACCCCCTTCCCCGGCCCATCTGCTGCGCCTTCGGGGCGTATGGCCAAGACGGGACACGGGGCATAGCGCAGCATCTGCCGGGTAAACGAACCTGTAAAAAAGACATCACTGCCATCGCCCGGCCCCGCCGTAATAACCAATAGATCGGCTTTACGCTCAAACGCTTTTTCCAGTACGGTTTCGGCCATCAGATCGGTGGGGCAATAGTCGATGCAGGTCTTCACACCGTCCCGGGTTAGTTTGCCCTCCAGCAGGCTTATGTCCTCTTCCAACTGATACCGGCTTATTACTTCATTCGGGCTGAACAGGGCCAGTACGATCAACTCCGCACCACCACTTTCCAGGAGCAACTGCCGGACAACTTCATACTTATCCGGGGCCCCTGGTATGGGCCGGACCGGAAACAGAATCTGCTCGAAGACCAGTTCCTCCCGTCGGGCCGGAATGACCAGCACTGGACACGGGGCTGTTTGAACAAGCTGGAAAGCATGGGTTGCCCCCTGCAGGGCGATCAGGTCATTGCCGGGACGCGTACCCATCACAATTAGGTTTGCCCCAGCTTCGTGGGTAGCAGTTAGGACCTCTTCGGCCAGATTCCCCTCGCGATACGTTGCCGAGCAGTCTGCATCGCCAGCGTCTGAACCAGAGCAGTACTTTCTGCCTTCGCCTGTTTCCTATTTCCCGTAGTCTCTGGTGCCAGGCGGTCGGCTGTGGCTGGCTCATGGCTGTTGGGGTCGGTCACATAGACTAAGTGAACGCTGGCCGAAAGCCTGCCGCAGTCACCCGACCACACGACCCTGCTTCGGCTACTGCAAGCCTCAGGACTAACCCAACAGGCAGCGTGTAAAACCCAGTACACCGTGTTTGCGCCCACCAACGCGGCCTTCTCCGTCCTTTCGGAGTCGGACCTCCGCCAGATGCTGCTGCCGTAGAGCAAAAAACGGCTGATTGGATTTCTGGCCTACCACGTGGTGAAAGGAAGGCTGACCTCCGATCAGCTTAAAGGCGGTCAGACGCTGACTAACCTGACGGGTCAGATTTTACTCGTCTATAAACAAGGGGACTCCATAACCATCAAAGATGGACGGGGCGTGGTGGCAGATGTGGTTCAGGCTAATATCCGGACCAACAACGGGGTCGTATATTCCCTTAATAAGGTGCTGCAACGGGCCTCTTAAAAGGGGCCCATTGTTCGCTGACCATGCCTCGCTCAACCTCCAACAAAACGAGCAAGCTAACTATCGGACCGGTTAAACATTAACTATTCCTGGCCCGTATGGTTGTTAGCGTATACCCAAACACCCGTTCAATGACCACCCGGTTTCAGCACTACTGGCAGCCCGTTCAGGAATCGCTTTGGTTTGTACCCGACCTAATGGTGCTGTCTTCGTTCGGTCTGGCGTATGGGTTGGTTGCGTTCGATGTGCATACCAACTGGCAGGGGCAAAAACAATTTCCCCTGTTGTTTGGCTCGGGTGCGGACGGTGCCAGAGGCATGCTGTCGGCCATTTCGGGCTCTATGCTCATGGTAGCTGCGCTGGCCTTTTCCTTAACACTAACACTGGCGACCATCAACGCCAAAGGCAACCACGTGGTACTGCTGCGACTCCTGCAGACATTGGCAGTTGCCGCCGATGCCGCCTATTCGCCCGACCGAAAACCCGTGCTGGGCGCTCAGGTCCGGCTGCTGATGGACTACGCCACTCAGACGCTGACAACGGAATACGAAAAGCAGCAGGTACGTGACCTGTACGATCAGCTCATGACGAAAACGAATGTATTGCGTTAAATAGCCAACCATTTAGCCGGTAACGGGTAAAAAGAGCGTGCGGCTGCCCTTAAGCAGATGCTGAACCGCCCCCGTTTTTCTACCTCCGACCAACGTGTTTTGTCAATTGCCTGGGTACATGCCTCGGCTCTACCCAAAAATGAGATGAACCCACTTGCCCATGCTCTGTTCTTACGCTTTGCCGCTCTGCTGCTGGAGTCGTGTTCGCCGAACGTAATGGTTGTTGCCGTCGGCCGTACCGGCTGTTCAAAGCGCGGAGGGCGAATCCGGGCGCGAAGGCGGTGGCCCGGCCCACCCGCATTTTTGTCCCGGCGGAGCATGACGCCAACGAAGCGTATCCGGCTGGCACAGCCGTACTAACCACCATCCATTGATAAACGCCCGGCCAAACGGGTCGCCCTGCCCCTATGAAACACCCTACTAAGCTGGGCGAACTGCCCGCATCGGCCATCTGCGGCAACGACATCAGTTCATCCTGTCTGTACGTGTCGGCCATCACTATTCTCTACGCGGGCCAGTACGCCTGGATTTCGCTGCTGTTGGTGGGCGTCACCCTGTTTCTGTTCCGCCGGATATACGGCGAGGTCGTTGGGGCGCTTCCGCTCAACGGCGGGGCTTATAACGTGCTGCTCAACTCGACCAACAAAACACTGGCTTCACTGGCGGCCTGCCTGACGATTCTGTCGTACGTAGCCACCAGCGTTATTTCAGCTAATGAAGCCATTCACTACGCGGCTTCGTTCAATCACAGCCTGCCCATCATCTGGGGTACCATCGGGCTGCTGTTTCTCTTCTTTCTGCTAAATCTGCTGGGTCTGAAAGAATCATCGAAGGCGGCCGTGTTTATTTTCATTACCCACTTGGTTACCCTCGTGCTGCTGTGCGGAGCCGCCGGCTGGTACGTACTGCAAAAGGGTTTCGGTCAGTTCTCCCTCAACTGGGGGGCTCCCTCGCAGCACAGCCTTACGTTTCAGCTATTGGCGGGTTTCTCAGCTGCTATGCTGGGCATTTCGGGATTCGAAAGTTCGGCCAATTACGTCGAGGAGCAGGCACCGGGCGTGTTTCCGAAAACCCTGCGCAACATGTGGATCGTCGTAACGGTATTCAACCCGCTGGTGGCCCTGCTGGCCTTGAGCATCATGCCCATCGGCGAAGTGGCCAACCACCAGCAGTCGCTGCTGGCATTCATGGGCGAACGGTCAGGCGGGAGCTGGCTGGCGTGGTTAGTGTCCATCGACGCCATCCTGGTGCTGAGCGGGGCCGTGCTAACCTCGTTCGTGGGTGTTGGCGGTCTGGTTCGACGCATGACCCTGGACCGCATCTTTCCGCAGTTTCTGCTCGAAAAAAACGGCCGGCAAGCGCCTTACTACATTCTCGTCCTGTTCTTCGGGCTTTGCGTGGCGGTGCTGCTGACAACGGGTGGGAATCTTCAGGCGCTGGCGGGCGTCTACACCATCTCGTTTCTGGCGGTGATGGCGTTGTTCGGTATCGGCAACCTGCTGCTTAAACTCCGGCGCAAACGGCTGCCCCGTCCCGAACGGGCCACCGTTGGTTCGGTGCTGCTGGCCTTGCTGGCGGTCGGTGTGGCCCTGCTGGGCAACGTGTTGCTCAATCCCCGTTACGTCTGGGTGTTTTTAGAATATTTCGTGCCGACGTTTCTGATTGCGATAGTGATGATGAACCGTTCGCTGATTCTGAAAGGACTACTGTCGGTAATGCTGTATTTTTTCCGGCCCCTCAAACGGGGTATCGAGGGATTTACCCGCTGGACCAACCGGCACATCAAAGAAATTAACAACCAGGAGTTTATCTTTTTCTCGAAGGGCGACGACATTGCCTCGCTCAACCGGGTGATGATTTACATTCAGGAGAACGAGGAAACCAACCGGCTGCGCATCGTGACGGTGGAAAACGAACACTTTAAAGCTCCCGAAAACCTGGTGCGCGACATCGAAACCCTCGACCGGGCTTACCCCGAGATTGATATCATGTACGAAAAGATTCAGGGACATTTTGGGCCCAAGCTCATTGAAGAACTGTGCCAAACGCGGAGCGTTCCCACCAACTTTATGTTTATCGGTTCGCCGAGTCAAAAATTTCAGTACAGCATTGAAGACCTGGGTGGTGTGCGGCTCATTATATGAGCTGCTCCCTGTTCCACCGCCTTATAATTCGACTAGCTTAATAAACATGAACCTCTTGCTTTTGCTTTTCCAGCCCGACCGGGTTACCGACCCGCCGTTTACTTTTAACGACGGCGTTACCTTCATTCTGGCGCACTGTTCGTGATTTCGCTAAGGGGACCGTTGAGCGGTTACCATACTTCATCGTGGGTATGTTGGTCTTTCTGCTATTTAGGTTGCTGGGTAAAAACATCATGAAAGTCATCAACAAAGTAGCCGGGCAAAGCCATGCCGTTGACGATATGCTGGCTAATTTAGTCAGCCGCATCGTCAGTACGCTGATCAGCATTTTCGGCTTTTTGGCGGCCTGCGTGGAGATCTTCCCCTCCTTCAAACCCGGCGATATCATCGCCGGGCTGGGCATTACGTCAGTAGCCATCGGCTTTGCCTTCAAGGACATTCTGCAAAACTTCTTTGCCGGTCTGCTGATTCTGTGGCGTCGGCCCTTTCGGGTCGGTGACCAGATTCGGGTCAAGAAGTTTGAAGGCACCGTGGAGGAGATTAACATGCGTTCGACACGGCTGAAGACCTACGACGGTGAGCGGGCGATTCTGCCTAACGGCGATGTGTATGCGAGTTCGGTTCTGGTGCGTACGGCCTACAACAAACGACGCGTGAAGTTCGTCGTCGGCATCGGCTACCCCGACTCGATCGAAGAAGCCGGGGGTGATTTACGACCTGCTGAAAGGCATTGAAGGCGTCCTGCCGGACCGTTATACCATCCATGTTACGATTTCGGCCAAACGACCCGATCGAATCTGATTCGCCGATAAGCCATTAACCAGCAACAAGGAGTAGCATAGTCCCGTTACGTGGGCCCATGAACCATGAGCAAAACGACTCCCTTCAGCCCACCTCACTCCTCACGTACCCATCATTTTCCAAAGCAGCCGGCTCAGATGCCCGCGTACCAGGCCCATCCACTATCGCCCATGTCCACAAATTCGTCGGTGACTACGATACGCTTGAGATACTTTACGCTCTTATAACCCAGCTGATTCGCCACCCGCAAGCGCACCGGCGCTCCGTGCGCAACGGGTAGCCTGCTCCCATTCATACCATAGGCCAGCAGGGTCTGCGGGTGGAACGCATCGAGCAGGTCGAGGCTTTCCATGACCCCATCGTAAGCATAGAAATTGACAAACCGGGCACTGGGCAGAATACCTGCGCTAGTTAGCACCCGGCTCAGGGAGACACCCGTCCACTGAGCAATGGCCGACCAGCCTTCCTCACAGCTCAGGCGGGTGATCTGGGTCTGGGAGGGGAACCCCTGCAGGTCGGCCAGCGAATAAGCACCAGGTTGGCTTACCCGTCCTTCAATTGAAAGCGTCCATTCAGAAAATGCCTTCCTTTGTAAGCGACCGTACGACTCGCTGAAGTACGCTTTTGAGGGGTCCGCCGGATTGGTGGTGCCAATGGCGGGAAACGAGGATATAGCACTGGAGGGGTATTCCCTGGCCAGCGACTGGCCGGGCAGCAACGCACGGTGAGTCCCATACGTGAGCGCATCACCCATGCGCAGGATATTGCCGTAGGTGGGCGGCAAGGGTTGGGAACAATGGCCCAGGAGCAATCCACTCACTGAGCTTAGACCGGTAATTAGGGCCTGGCGCCGGGTGATTAGTCGGTTGTTTTTCATCTTAGTTTCCAAACGTCATCGCCCGTATCTGTTCTTTAAAGCCCGAGCGGATGACCATGCCTACGTGGATGAAGAGAAACAAGAGGAGTGCCACGAACGCAAAGAAGTGGATGGTGCGGGCAGATTGGACTCCCTGGAACAGGGTTAACAAAAACGGATAGGCCGCCGTAATAGCGGGTGACATCGCCAGGCCCGTCAGTACGATCAAAGGCAGCAGGAAAAATATCACGACGCTATAAGTACATTTCTGTAAGAGGCCGTAGTGGGATCCCGGGCGGGCAGGCAAACGGGACCGACCAAAATGGCTGACAAAATCCCGCCACAACAACCGCGGGGTAAACTCGGAAGCCCGTGGCAGCAGATGACGCCGAAAATGGCCGGTGACACTTGCTGCCAGCAGATAAACCACCCCCGTTAGGACCAGCCACCAGGCCGCCAGGAAGTGGAGACTTCGCCCCCAGTCATTCTGATTGAAAATGTCGTAGCTACGACTCGCACTGCGGGGTGAGGCTTCGTGCTGGAAAAAGGGAGTGCTGTTATCCCAACCCCCATGCTGGTGGTTCCGGCTGATGGGCAATTCGAACAGGGCAGGTGTCAGATCGTTACCTACCTCCCCCCAGTAAAGCCGGGGGTGGCTCATCAGAATGACAAAACCAGAAAACGACAGGACCAGAAAACTCATTGTGATAATCCAGTGAGCGCCTTTCACCCAGCGCTGATGCCGAATGGTTTGGGGTTCTGGTTCTGGGGTGTGGAGAGCTACCATGTCAGGAGGAGCTATTCGTTTTGGTATTGATTAGCCGATTCAGTGTACAACATGCTGGGATGCCCCACATTCGCACGATCGGATGGCACAGGCCACTGGCTGGCGGCTGCAGGTTCATACTGGTTGCTTTTCAAAAGCAAAGTAGTGAAAAGTGGGCAAACCTGGACTGCATATCAAACGTAGTGTGTTAAGGGATTCATCCTCCAAACTAAACAAAAAGGAAGAGAATCCCTATTCCCTGAAAAACACACCCACAGCACTTATTTACTTTTCAACAAGCTATCGGAGAGCCACCCTGCGCTAAAGCGATCGCTTGTTGGAGTATACTACGCCGAAGCGGGCTTTTCAAGGGGCTATACACGACAGTAGGACTCATCTTTTTTGAGACAAATACAGATAAGCAGTAGCCTCCATTTCCTGAGTACCGCCGTAAGCTTCATCGATCGATTGGGTTTCCAACCCCTCAACAGAAATGGGAGGAGAC
>DATHAW010000594.1:0-2766 GCA_035296465.1 Spirosoma sp. | reverse complement strand
AATGTTGCGCTGCGCAACAGGCTTGTTGCTCTTGTCCATATACGTCGTGTCCATTAGTAACCGGCGTTTATCAGCTGGGTTGAATGAGTCGTAAAACGACTGGTAGGCAAACATCGACCCGAACGTAGTTCTACCGTATTCCGGTCCGGCGCTCGCCGGTGGTCCCAGCACTCCTTTTAGCTGGTGGCCTCGGCTTGGGCTGAACCCGCCCTCCGACTCATACGCCCATATATTTTCGACACGGGCGGCATCTTCCCGATCGTACCGATACACGTCGCGTACGTCGGCCATCAGCGAATATTTACCTGAGTTAATCACTTCCTGCGCTTTTTTCGAGGCTGTTGCCCAGTCTTCGTTATACAGGGCTACTTTGGCATATAGAGCCGCAACAGCTTCCTTCGACGGGCGGCCTTTTTCAATACCGGGACCAGAAACCAATCCGGCATTGGTGGCTTGGTCGAGATCGCTGTAAATCTGTTTGTACACGTCAGCCCTGGGGCTTTTGCCGACAATAGCTTCGACCTGGTTGCTGCTGGCTTTGATTTTCACCGGCACATCACCGAAGTTTTTGGTCAGCATCCAATGGTAAAAAGCCCGCAGAAAATAGGCTTCACCAATGATCTGTTTTTGGCGCGTGGCGTCCATCCTAGCGGCCGGGACTTTCTCGATAATCCAGTTTGCCTTTTCGATGCCATCATAGGACGACGACCAGATTTGTTGGGGCGACTCACTCACCCGACCTGCGCTTTTCTGCGTCGTGTAGTTCGGGTCGTAAGTAAACAGCGTAAGCGTATTCCGACCAACCACCGCCCGAGGGTATGACTGGTCAGCGCTCAGGTCTGACACAATAGTGAGCACGGGTCCAACAGCCATATCAGCAATCGGGTCATACACAGCAATCAGACCTTTTTCAGCATCTGCCGCCGTTTTGTAAAAGGCTTCGGTATAAATTGACGAATAAATCGTTTCGTCCAGTTGGCAGGCCGCCAGACTTAGAACCAAGAGTATCGGAATGAGTATCTTTTTCATAGTTTAAAGAGTTATCTGTACCTGGATTTGCCTGATTATATTAGTGACGAATGTTGTCTCCAGGCATCAATCATGTAAATCTTTGAATTTTGTAAATCCTGGTCTAGAAAGTGACCTGCAAACCACCCAGAAACGACCGGGCTGGTGGATAGACTAGATTATCGACGCCAATGACGGTGTTGCTGCCCGCGTATGTGTTTACTTCGGGGTCGTAACCGGTGTACCTTGTCAGTGTGAAGAGGTTGTTTCCGCTGGCATACACCCGGATGCGCTGAACGCCCTTGATTACGGGCAACGTATAACCCAGCGTTACGTTCTTGCAGCGCAGATACGACCCATCTTCCACAAATCGGCTGCTTACGGGTAACCGGCTGCTAAGCGCGGCACTGGCGTATTCTTGGTTAGGGTTTGTGGACGACCACCGATTGACCATGCCCGCGTATAGGTTGCGCTGACCCAGTGGCGTTTCAAAGGCAAACCGAGCCTGGTTGTAAATGTTGTTGCCCTGAATACCGGCGAAAAAGCCGCTCAGGTCGAAGTTTTTATAGGCGAAATTGGTCGAAAAACCGAAGATGAATTTGGGGTTCGGGTTGCCGGTTACCGTCTGGTCGGCGGCGGTAATGGAGCCGTCGCCGTTGAGGTCTTTCACTTTATGGCCACCCAACCGACCGTCGTAGCCCGGTAAAATGGTTTCGCCCGTCTGGTTAATGCCGTCGAATACATAGGTTTTAAAGAGACCCAGTGGCTGGCCCACACTGAGGATACTGTAGGTGGTTACAAACCGCTCCTTCGTGGTACCGCCATCGAGGTCGAGCACCTGGTTGCGGTTAATGGTCGCATTAGCCGATACGTCCCAGCGCAGCGCACCCTGTAAAATCCGGGCATTGGCGGCCAGTTCAACCCCTTTGTTTTCCAGCGAGGCAAAGTTTCCCGTAATACTGCCGTAGCCCGATGATAGCGGTAAGGTTTTGATATAGAGCAGGTCGCGGGTCTTTTTGCTGTACACATCGACTACGAAACTAAGCCGGTTGTTGAGCAGGCTGATGTCCAGACCCAGATTGGCCTGGGTCGACTTCTCCCAGCGTAGGTCGGGATTGGCAATGCCTGAGGGATTAATCCCCGTCAGATAGGTGTGGTTAAACTGGTAATCGCTGCCTGACGACGATACCGTTGCCAGCGATTGATAAGGATTGATGCCGCCTGCATTTCCGGTCAGGCCGTAACTGGCCCTCAATTTCAGATCTGAGAGCCAGTCGACGTTTTTCAGGAACGGCTCCTCAATAATCCGCCAGGCCGCCGAAACGGCCGGGAAGAAACCGTATTTATGGTTGGCCCCGAACTTGCTCGACCCATCAGCGCGGGCGGTCAAATCCAGAAAGTACCGGTCTTTGTAGCCGTAGTTTATCCGCCCCAAATAGGAGTCAAGCCGCTCTTTAGTTCGACTGCTGCTCACTGTGCGCGTCAGAGCCAGTTGTAGCGCTTCGTTTTGGGTAGCATCGTTGGGAAAGCCTGTGGCATTGATGGTATTACTGTTGGCTAGGTTGCTTTGGGTGGCAAACACGCCCGTAAACTTGAGCGTGTGATGCTGAGCGATAGTTCGAGCATAGGTCAGGATGCTTTCGTGGAGCAGCACTAGACTGTTGGCGTTGCCTTTTGACCCGGAACCGGAATTATCGTTGAGGTCGGCCGCATTCACGATTAAGCGGGGCGAGTACGTATTCCGAAGGCTATTCTGTA
>DATHAW010000593.1:0-5461 GCA_035296465.1 Spirosoma sp. | reverse complement strand
CGGTTTCCGTAAGCTAGATAGTAATAGATTTGAACTTGTTCCATTGGCGCTACAAGGCTAAATAGCTGCACCCCTTAACACGTAATCATTTAAACTAGGCTACGGCCTGCGCCAATAACTGTCGGGCTATGGGCAGTAGTGTTTCCTGTATGGGATATGTCCGCGACGTTTCTAACCGGTAGGTGGCCGGGTTAGGCAGTTGGCGATGTCGACGAATGAGATCAAGTTTAATGTTCTCGAATGTATTAACCAGACTCGTGCGCACGGCCTCTACGTAACGGAGGTGTACCATCCGGCCGCCTGGTTCTTGATCGGAATAGAACGCAAGCGAAAACTGGTATATGTGTGCCTCGGACTGATTCGTAACATACAATAGCAAATAACCTTCCTCAGGTCGTAGAGGCATGAGTCCAACTGGCGCGAGTGTAAGTGAGCCAGCAATAGCGGCCCAGCGCTGTTGTCCTTCTGTAAGCATCTCCTGAAAACGAGGCAGGGCAAATTCCATTATGGCATCCATTTCGGTTATAAATGCCGGGTCTGTCACCTCAGATTTGTACTCGATTCGGGGGGGTGGGCCAGTAACCCCGCTCACACGCTTCGGAAAGGCGGCATTTAAGGAGTCCTTACCCCGCGAAAAACGAATACCGTCGGCATAATGACTGCGTAGGTCGGTCAAGTCGGGGAAAAGTTTGTCATCCGTAAAATTCTGACGCACCGCCTGCAGGTATGCCATCACGACATACTTCTGGTACTCGGCGTCGATCCAATTTTGAATAAACCAATCAGACTGTAGTTTTTTCATACCTCAAAAAAGACTTATGAGTCTAGTTTAGTCTGGTTAACTTAATGAACGAAGCGTAATCTGCCAAATTTTGTTTCATCAAAACAATGGAACCCCTACTGAGTATGTCAGCAAATGAGAAAACGGCAGTATGTCAGGTAAAAGGCTGAAATTTTGACAGTCTGGCCTATTGGCACAGTAATTGGCGGGCGGTTCTCTGTCGTGTAGTATTTTACACAAATAATTAATAACCTTAATCATCTCATTATCATGGTAGCAGAAACGGAAAGCGTTAAAGTAAACGTGAAACCGATTGCCGACCGCGTACTGGTCGAAGCCGCTCCGGCTGAAGAAAAAACCTCATTTGGCATCATTATCCCCGATACGGCGAAAGAAAAGCCGCAGCGTGGGACCGTTATTGCTGTTGGTACGGGCAAAAAAGACGAGCCAATGACGGTTCAGGTCGGCGACACGGTATTGTACGGTAAATATGCCGGTACAGAAATCACCGTTGAAGGCAAAGAGTACCTCATTATGCGCGAATCTGACATCTTCGCCATCCTGTAAAGTTTTTGCATGTCTGTTCGGACATGTCGAGTTACTTGAAACCAATTACCCAACAATTTTAAACGAAGCTAATAATGGCTAAGAAAATATTTTTTGATACCGAAGCGCGGGAGCGCATCAAAAAAGGCGTTGACACCCTTGCCGACGCGGTTAAAGTTACCCTCGGACCAAAAGGCCGGAACGTTATTCTGGACAAGAAGTTCGGTTCACCCGTTATCACCAAAGATGGTGTTACAGTGGCAAAAGAAATTGAGCTGAAAGATGCCATGGAAAACATGGGTGCTCAGCTGGTAAAAGAAGTAGCGTCAAAAACGGCTGATTCGGCTGGTGATGGCACCACAACCGCTACGGTACTGGCTCAGGCCATCTACTCAATCGGTGCGAAAAACGTAGCGGCTGGCGCCAATCCGATGGACCTGAAGCGGGGTATCGACAAAGCCGTTCATGCTGTAACGGCTAATCTGGCCGAGCAGGCCCAGACCGTTGGCGACGACTTCAGCAAAATCACGCAGATCGCCACAATCTCGGCGAACTACGATGAGGAAATCGGTACCATGATTGCCGAAGCCATGCAGAAAGTTGGTAAAGAAGGCGTTATCACGGTTGAAGAAGCTCGCGGTACCGAAACGGAAGTTAAAACCGTGGAAGGTATGCAGTTCGACCGGGGTTACCTGTCGCCCTACTTCGTGACCAACACCGAGAAAATGGAAGTTGAACTGGAGCGCCCGTTCATCCTGATTTCGGAAAAGAAAGTATCGTCGATGAAAGAACTGCTGCCGGTACTGGAGCAGGTGGCTCAAACGGGCCGTCCGCTGCTGATCATCGCAGAAGACGTCGATGGAGAAGCGTTGGCTACGCTGGTGGTAAACAAAATCCGGGGTGCGCTGAAAGTTGCCGCCGTGAAGGCTCCGGGCTTTGGCGATCGCCGGAAAGCGATGCTGGAAGACATTGCAACCCTGACGGGTGGTCAGGTAATATCGGAAGAGCGCGGTTTCAAACTGGAAAATGCGTCGGTTGATTACTTAGGCCAAGCCGAAAAAATCCTGATCGACAAAGACAACACGACGATCGTGAACGGTGTCGGCGAGAAAGACGACATCGCGGGTCGCGTGAACCAGATTAAAGCACAGATCGAAAACACAACCTCAGACTACGACCGCGAGAAATTGCAGGAGCGTCTGGCCAAGTTGTCGGGTGGCGTTGCTATTCTCTACATTGGTGCTGCTACCGAAGTAGAAATGAAAGAAAAGAAAGACCGCGTTGACGACGCCCTTCACGCAACCCGCGCGGCTGTTGAGGAAGGTATCGTAACGGGTGGTGGTATTGCGCTGATCCGTGCTATCTCTTCCTTAGACGGTATCAACGCTATCAACGAAGACGAGAAGACCGGCATCAACATCATTCGCCAGGCACTGGAGTCGCCCCTACGGACGATTGTAGCCAACGCTGGTGGCGAAGGTTCGGTGGTAGTGAACAAGGTGAAAGACGGTCAGGACGGTTTTGGCTACAATGCCAAAAACGACACCTACGAAGACCTGTTCGCGGCCGGTGTTATTGACCCGAAGAAAGTGACCCGTCTGGCGCTGGAAAATGCAGCGTCAATTGCCGGTATGTTGCTGACAACCGAGTGTGTCATTGCCGACGAGCCAGAGGAGGCTCCTGCTGGTGGCGGTGGTGGTATGCACGGCGGTGGTGGCGGCATGGGTGGCATGATGTAATATCACGTCAGCTAATACGCTACGTTCCATTTGTAAACGGCCCGGTTTCGCAAGAGACCGGGCCGTTTTTCGTTGTTATATCAACTAAAAAGCAGCCTACTCTTGTCTGGTTTATAATATAATTGAGTTTGTCTAGAACCCATAGTATACCAATTTAATCGCCTGTACCCTCGGTGGTACTGCCAACAAAGCAGATGAGACGCAGTTAATGAATTGCATTCTCATCATTTCAGATCACTCATGGCAGTTATTGGCGAATTAATAAAAAAAGCAATTGATGTTTACGGATTTATAACCTCGGAGCCTGATCCGGTAAAAGCACAGCGTGACGTATTACAGCATCTGCTGACAAAAGCCCGTCTGACGGCCTTCGGCAAAAAACATGACTTCACCAAAATTCTGACTAGTGAGGATATAGTACAGGCGTATCAGCGGGCGGTTCCGGTCCATGATTATGACAAATTATACAACGACTGGTGGCATTACCTGCTCGAAGGGCACCAGAACGTAACCTGGCCGGGTAGCCAGCAATACTTTGCACTGAGCAGCGGAACAACCAGTACCAGCAAAGCCATTCCCGTAACGGACGACATGCTGGATTCTATCCGCCAGTCGGGCATTCAGCAGGTGATGAGCCTGAAAAATTTCGACCTGCCCGCCGACTTCTTCACCAAGCAAATCATGATGCTGGGCAGCAGTGTCAGCCTGATCGAAAAAGACGACCATCAGGAGGGTGAAATCAGCGGCATCAGTGCCGCCAATATCCCGGCCTGGTTCCGGGGATATTATAAGCCGGGAATCGAAATTGCCTCCATCATGGACTGGGACGAACGCGTGCGCCGGATTGCCGAAGAAGCACCCACCTGGGACATCGGCAGCCTGAGTGGCATTCCGTCCTGGATCGAACTGATGTTGAAGGAGGTCATTTCCCACAATAAACTAAATACAATCCATGACATCTGGCCTAACCTACAGGTATACACCTCGGGGGGCGTAGCGTTTGAGCCCTACCGAAAAAGCTTCGACGCGTTATTGGCCCGTCCTCTTACCTACATCGACACCTACCTTGCTTCGGAGGGGTATCTGGCTACGCAGAAACGACCCGACACCTCGTCGATGGCTTTAATTCTCGACAATGGAATCTTCTTTGAGTTTGTCCCTTTCGTAGACAAAAACATGGACGAAGAGGGCCGGGTTAGACCCGATGCTACCGTTCTTTCGCTGGAACAAGCGGAGGAAAATATCGACTATGTCCTCTTGATTTCTACCGTTTCGGGGGCCTGGAGATATATGATTGGCGATACGGTGATGATCACGGATAAGCAGCGATCCGAAATAAAAATTACTGGCCGCACGAAACACTTTCTGAACGTAGTGGGCGAGCAGTTATCCGTGCATCAGATGAATCAGGCCATGCAGAAAATGCAGCAACAGTTTGACATCGACATCAAAGAGTTTGTGGTGTCGGCCATTCGTAAAAATGGCGAGTACATTAATAAATGGTTTATCGGCTCCGACTGCCTTGTTGATGGGCAGGAAATGGCCGCTTCGCTGGATAAGGAATTGCGGGAGACGAACAAGAATTATAACGTTGCCCGGAGTAAGTCGCTCAAAGGCGTGGAAGCTGAAGTAATCCCGGTCGAAAAATTTTATCGCTGGAGTGAGGAGTATAAAAAGCTGGGCGGTCAGACCAAAATTCCACGGGTAATGAAGGAAAACGACTTCCTCGATTTTGAGCAGTATGTTCAAACCCTGTTATAACCCTGCTTTTTGCTTAGCCAGTTTTTCTTCTTCCAGTATCCTGACCTGTTCAACGATCTCTTCGGGCGATACGTACAATCGGGCTATTTTGTCTTTGTAGGCCTGCGGCAATTCGGCGTGGTTTAGAATGAACTGCTTGGTTTCGATCAGGTATGGGCCTAATCCATGAGCGACGGCAAAGTCGTCGGCTATCCGCTCCGCCCGCTTTACGTAGTCTGCCGAAAGAACGTAACCAAGCCCAAACTCAATCATACCCAGGGTACTTCGGCTTTCGTAGTCCATGATGTGCCCCAGTTCGTGGCCAATCCATCCAATCATAATCGAATCGGGAAGTTGGTGAATTGGAACAGCCGTGTGCGTAAGCCTGAACAGAGCACTGATGTTGATCTGGTATGCCCGATTCTCTTTACTTGTCAACAGAGTCTTGAAAACTGGCTGGGCCTGCATGACGGAGGACCGCAGATTTTGTTTGAAAACAAAGCGGATGCGCGTGTTTATCAGCTCTGGATAGAAGGATAAAGCAATCAGTACATTTCTGCTGATAACCTGAGGAATGCCCTTATTAGCTCCAAATCTTGCTAGTTCGGAATCTATTTCGGTAGGCTGCGTTTTGCTTCCGTTGGTTAGCATGGAT